>DATGGF010000360.1:0-3547 GCA_035308625.1 Acidimicrobiales bacterium
GACGCCGTCGAGACGGCCCGCCGGGCCGAGGAGGACGGGTTCGACGGTGTCTGGTGCGCCGAGACCTGCCACGACCCCTTCCTCCCCCTGACCCTGGCGGCCGAACACACGGAGCGGGTGCAGCTGGGGACGGGGATCGCCGTCGCCTTCGCCCGCAACCCCATGACCACCGCCGTGGTGGCGAACGACCTCCAGTCCTACTCGAAGGGCCGGTTCCTCCTCGGGCTCGGGTCGCAGATCAAGCCGCACATCGAGAAGCGGTTCTCCATGCCGTGGTCTCATCCGGCGCCCCGGATGCGCGAATTCGTCCTAGCCATGCGGGCCATCTGGTCCGCCTGGCACGACCGGACCAAGCTCGCCTTCCGCGGCGACTTCTACACGCACACGCTCATGCCGCCGTTCTTCGACGCCGGGCCCAACCCGTACGGTGCGCCCAAGGTCTTCCTCGCTGCGGTGGGAGAGAAGATGACTGAGGTGGCCGGCGAGGTGGCCGACGGACTGCTGGCCCATGGCTTCACCACTGCGCGCTACATGCGCGAGGTGACGATGCCGGCCTTCGAGCGCGGGCTCGAGCGCTCGAGCCGGACGCGGGCCGACGTCGAGGTGTCCTACCCCGCCATGATCGTCACCGGGACCACGGACGAGGAGATCCAGGGGGCTACCCAGGCGGTGAAGGCGCAGCTCGCCTTCTACGGCTCCACTCCCGCCTACAAACCGGTGCTCGACCTCCACGGGTGGGGTGAGTTGCACGGAGAGCTCAACCGGCTGTCCAAGCGAGGGCAGTGGGACACCATGGCCACGCTCATCTCCGACGACATCGTCGACGCTTTCGCCGTGGTGGGACCGCCCGACGACGTCCCCGCCGAGATCGTGAAGCGCTACGGCGGGATGGTGACGAGGGTCAGCTTCTACGCGCCGTACCGGCTCGGGCGCGAGCGCATCCGGGCCCTGGTCGACGGCATACGGCGCGCCTGACCGTTCAGCCTCGTCCCGTAACCACGTTCACGAGACGGGGCGGTCGCACGATCACCCGGGCCGGCTCGGCCCCGTTCAGAGCCTCGCTGATCTTCGCTGAGCCGAGAGCGAGGCGGCGGGCCTCGTCCTCGGAGATGTCGGGCGCCACCTCGATGCGGTCGCGCACCTTGCCGTTGACCTGCACCACCATGGTGACGGTGGCCTCGGCCGCGAGCTCGGGGTCGAATGCCGGCCAGGACTGGGCGTGGATGCGGGCATCGGCGCCGAACCGCCGCTCCCAGGCCTCAGCCGTCATGTGCGGGGTCATCGGCGCGAGCACGAGCAGCAGGGCGTCGACTGCCGCGTCGTAGGTGGGACGGTGCGGACCACCGTCGGCCTCGCGGCGATAGCGCTGCAGCGTGTTGGCGAACTCCATGCAGGCAGCCACCGCCGTGTTGAACGACCAGCGCTCGAGGTCGTTGCCCACCTTGGCCACCAGCCGGTGGGTGGCCCGCACCAGCTCGTCGTCCGCCCTCGTCGGCGCATCGTGGCGCCATGGCCCTTCACCGGCCTCCACCGTGAGCCGCCACACCCGCTCGAGGAAGCGGCCACACCCGTCGATCACCTCGTCTGTCTGCGCCGTCCAGTCCATGTCGTCGGCCGGAGGGCCGGCGAAGAGATGGAACAGGCGCAGGGCGTCGGCGCCCACCGAGTCGAGATAGCGCTCGGGACTGACCAGGTTGCCCTTGGACTTGGACATCTTCTTGTTGTCCATGCGGATCATGCCCTGCGTGAAGAGCCGGGTGAACGGTTCGCGCGGCGTGCCGGGCGCGACGCCGAGATCGATCAAGGCCTTGGTGTAGAAGCGCGCGTAGAGCAGGTGGAGGATGGCGTGCTCGATCCCGCCGATGTACTGGTACACCGGCATGAAGTGGCGGGCCGCGGCCGGGTCGAACGGCCGGTCCTCCGCCCACGGGTCGCAGAAGCGCAGGAAATACCAGGACGAGTCGACGAACGTGTCCATGGTGTCGGTCTCGCGCTCGGCTGGGCCGCCGCACACCGGGCAGGTGGCGTGCCGGAAGGTCGGATGCCGGGCCAAGGGCGAGTCACCTCGGGGAAGGAACTCGACGTCGTCGGGCGCGAGGACCGGGAGCTGGTCGTCGGGGACACCGACGATCCCGTGGGTCGGGCAGTAGACGACCGGGATGGGACAGCCCCAGTAGCGCTGCCGGGACACGAGCCAGTCCCGGAGCCGGTAGTTCACGGTGCGATGCCCGATGCCCTGTTCCTCGAGCCAATCGATGGCGCGCTCCTTGGCCGCCGCGACGTCCAGCCCGTCGAGGAAGGCGGAGTTGATCTTCTCTCCGTCACCCGTCCACGCCCCACCCTCGAACCCGTCGGGCGGCTGGGTGGTGCGGACCACCGGGAGACCGTGAGCGGCGGCAAAGTCCCAGTCCCGTTCGTCCTCGGCCGGCACAGCCATGATGGCGCCGGTGCCGTAACGCATGAGTACGTAGTCGGCCACGTACACCGGGATGGCTGCCTGGGTGAACGGGTTCACCACCGACCCGCCGGTGAAAGCGCCGCGCTTCTCGGGCGAAGCGCCCGAGGTGCGGTCGAGCTCGGTGGCCCGGGCCGCGGCGGCGCGGATCTCCTCCACCGCGGCGCGCTGGGCCTCTGAGGTGAGCGCGTCCACGAGGGGGTGCTCGGGCGCGATGACGGCGTACGTCATCCCGAAGCTCGTGTCGGGCCTGGTCGTGAACACTCGCAGGGACCGGCCCTCGGGGTCGTCCACCAGAGGCAGGTCGAATTCGACGCCCTCGGAGCGCCCGATCCAGTGGCGCTGCATGACCTTCACTCGCTCGGGCCATTCGAGCGGATCGAGGGCGTCGAGAAGCTCGTCGGCGTAGTTGGTGATGCGGAAGAACCACTGCTCGAGGTCGCGCTGGACGACGAGGTCGCCCGAGCGCTCGCAGGTGCCGTCGGCCAGCACCTGCTCGTTGGCCAACACCGTCTGGCATCCGGGGCACCAGTTGACCGGGGCATTAGCCCGGTAGGCGATCCCGGCCTCGAGAAAGCGCAGGAAGATGTACTGGTTCCAGCGGATGAAGGCCGGGTCGTGGCTTCGGACCTCGCGCCGCCAGTCGTAGACCGCCCCCAGGCGGCGCACGCTGCTCTTCAGCTCGGCGATCCGGGCCTCGGTGAAGGTGCGGGGATGTTCCCCGGTGCGGATGGCCGCGTTCTCGGCGGGGAGGCCGAAGGAGTCGAAGCCGTACGGCGAGAGCACGGCGTCGCCCTGCATGGTCCGGAACCGGACCAACAGGTCGCCGAAGGCGTAATTGCGGACGTGGCCCTGGTGGGCCGGCCCGCTCGGGTACGGGTACATGCACAGGACGTAGCGGGCCGGGCGAGGATCGTCGGCGTCGACCTCGTACGAGCGCTCCTCGGCCCAGCGGTCCTGCCACTTGCGCTCGATCGCTTGGACGTCGTAGGCCCTGGCCATCGCTGGATTCTACGGACTCGCCATCCTCCTCCCCGACGACCTGGTCCGCCGTGGGGGCTCGGCGGGCACGGCTATCGGCACTGGTAACCT
>DATGGF010000361.1:0-2383 GCA_035308625.1 Acidimicrobiales bacterium
CGGGCGGGCTTCCCCGGCGCGAAGGCAACCGGGATGTGCTTCACGCCATTGATGAAGGCCGACTGCAGGCGCTGCACGTCGCCGTCGGGGTGGATGTCGGGAAGCCGGTCGAGCAGGTGCTGGTACATCACCCGGATCTCCATGCGGGCCAGGTTGGCCCCCAGGCAGAAATGGGGCCCGCCACCGCCGAAAGCCATGTGGGGGTTGGGGTTGCGGGTGATGTCGAAGTCATCGGCGTTCTCGAAAACGTCCTCGTCCCTGTTGGCCGAGGCGTGCCAGAAGACGACCTTCTGGTCCTCCTCGATGCGCTGGTCGCGCAGCTCGAACGCCTTGGTTGACTGGCGGCGGAAGTTCATGACCGGCGACACGAACCGCAGCATCTCCTCGATGGCGCTGGGGAGAAGCGAGGGGTCCTGACGCAGCTTCTCCCACTGGTCGGGGTGCTGGAAGAAGGCGTGCATGGCGCCCGACATGAGGTTCCGGGTCGTCTCGTTGCCGGCCACGGTGAGCAAGAGGAAGAACAGCTCGAGCTCGAGCTCCGACAGCTGCTCGCCCTCGATCTCGACACCGGTGAGCACGCTCATGAGGTCTTCGTGCGGATTGATCCGCTTCGACGAGTACAACGCCGATGCGTAGGCGTAGAGCTCCATGGCGGCAGCCGCGGCCGCCTCCTCGCTGATGCGGTACTCCGGGTCCTCCTGGCCGATCATGCGGTTCGACCAGTCGAACATGTTGGCCCTGTCCTCCTGGGGAACCCCGAGGAGGTCGGCAATGACGATGAGCGGGAGCTCGGCCGAGATGTCGGTGACGAAGTCGCACTGACCCTTCTCGATGACGGTGTCGATGATGTCGTCGGCCGTCTCGTGGATCTTCTGTTCGAGCTGGTTGATCATCCGGGGCGTGAAGCCCTTGCTCACGAGCCGCCGGTACCGGGTGTGCAGCGGCGGGTCCATGTTGAGCATCATGAGGCGCTGTTGATCGAGCTGCTCCTCCGGCATGTCCCACATCAGCGCGCCGCGCTTGAACGAGGAGAAGTGCTCGTAGTCCCGGTTGACCGCCACGCAGTCGTCGTACTTGGTCACGCACCAGAAGCCAGGGCCTTCGGCCTCCTCGTGCCAGAACACCGGCGCCTCCCGCCGGAGCTGGGCCAGCCACGGGTGGGGGACGCCGTCGACGAAGTTCAAGGAGTCGGTGAGGTCGATCTCGCGCAGGTCCACGCTTCCCCCATTTCGAGAACGTGTTTCAATTGCATGATAGGCGCACACCCGGGGCCCGACCAAGGAGCGCCCAGCCGCCGTGGACCGGCTCCCGGGGCTGATTGGGCCGGGAACCAGGGCCCTGCTAGCCTCCAAACTAGAACGAGTTACAGTATCGGATCCGGCCGGGACCGTCGTCAGGCGGCCCGGACCCGACGAGACGGGGCGACATGTTCCTGGAGGAGACCCCCGAGCAGCAGGCGCTGCGGCACGAGCTGCGCGCCTACTACGCCGAGCTGTTGACGGACGACGTGCGCAACCAGGTCGGGGACATGGGCGAGGGCGGCGACGTGTGGCGCCAGATCGTGCGGCGCATCGGGAAGGACGGCTGGCTGGGAGTCGGCTGGCCGAGTCGGTACGGCGGCCAAGGCCGACCGGC
This sequence comes from Acidimicrobiales bacterium, assembly GCA_035308625.1. GTDB lineage: Bacteria > Actinomycetota > Acidimicrobiia > Acidimicrobiales > UBA8190 > DATGGF01. Next base: position 1,636 of record DATGGF010000361.1, read on the forward strand.
CACCGACCAGTACATCTTCTTCGACGAGACCCGGCGCGCCGGCGCCCCGTTCCCCTTCGTCACGATCAACACCGTGGGGCCGACCATCATGCGCTACGGCACCGAGGAACAGAAGGCCTTCTTCCTCCCCGGCATCCTGGCCGGCGACATCAATTTCGCCATCGGCTACACCGAGCCCGAGGCGGGCACCGACCTGGCGTCGCTCCGGACCCGGGCCGTGCGCGACGGCGACGAGTACGTGGTCAACGGGGCCAAGGTCTTCACCAGTGGCGCCGACAACGCCGACTACATCTGGTTGGCGGTGCGCACGGATCCCGACGCCCCCAAACACAAGGGCATCTCGATCCTGTGCATGCCGACGGACTCGCCCGGGTTCTCGTGGAGCCCCATCGTCACCGTGGGAGGCGCTCAGACCACGGCCACGTTCTACGCCGACGTGCGGGTGCCGGTTGACAACCGGGTGGGGGAGGAGAACGAGGGGTGGCGCATGATCACCACCCAGCTGAACCACGAGCGCGTCGGCTTGGCCGCTTGGAGCGGGCTGACGGGACTGCTGTGTGACGAAGTGGGCCGATGGGCGGCCGAGACGACGGTGCCCGAGGGCGGCACCGTGCTCGACCGGCCATGGGTACGCGCCGACCTGGCCCGGTGTCACGCCGAGGTCGAAGCCATGCGACTGCTCAACTGGCGGATGGCCTGCGAGGTGGCGGCCGAGCAGCTCAACCCAGCCGACTCCTCGGCGGTGAAG
>DATGGF010000362.1:0-2864 GCA_035308625.1 Acidimicrobiales bacterium
CGCGTGCTGCGTTCGCTGGCGGACGTGGTCCTGGTGGGAGCCGGGACCATGCGGGCCGAGCGATACGGCCCGGTGCGTTTCGATGACGAGGTGCGGGCCCAACGGGCGGGCCGGGGACAGACTGCCGTGCCCCCGATCGCCGTGGTGACCCGGTCCGGTGACCTGGATTGGTCGTCGCCGTTCTTCACCGAGGCCGAGGCGCGGCCGATCGTCTTCACGACGAGAGACCTCGACCCCGGCGTGCGTCGTCGCGGCGAAGCGGTGGCCGAGCTGGTGACGGCCGGGCAGGACCGGGTCGACCCCCGGCTGGCTCTCGACCACCTGCACGGGGCCGGCTATCGCTCGGTCCTGCTCGAAGGGGGACCGCGGCTCAACGCCGAGGTTGCCGCCGCGGGACTGCTCGACGAGCTGTGCCTCACCCTGTCGCCGCGCCTGGTGGCCGGTGACGGCCCCCGTGTTCTGGCCGGCAGCGAGCTGGCCTCCCCCCTCCAGCTCGAGGTCGTCCACGTCCTCGAGGAGGACGGATTTCTCTTCTACCGCCTCGCTCTCGACGTCGCGGCAACGTAGCCGCCTCGGTCCCGAGGCCGTGACCTGCACATTTCAACGCCATGTCACATCGGGGGTATCTCCGGCGTCAGACCTTGTGTCCCCCGGACTCCCTGACCCGACGAGGAGGTCATCCGATGGCCACGTACCTTCCCCCGATCGAGCGCCCCAAGGGCCTGCTGTGGCGGTTGGTCTACTTCTTCGTGCGCCGCCAGATGGGCCGGGTGGCCACCCCGGTAGCCGTGTTCTCGGCCCGCATGCCGCTCGGCTTCTCGTCCTTCATCAGCCGGGTCTCCCGTCTGGACAAGAAGCTGACGCTGCCGCCGGCGACCGCCTTCGTCATCCGTGAGCAGGTGGCCAGCACCAACATGTGCCTCTTCTGCATGGACATCGGCCGCTGGTACGCCATCAAGGCATCGCCCGACAACGCGGCCCGCTTCGACGCCCTGGGCCAGTACCGCACGAGCCCGCTGTTCACCGAGGCGGAGCGAGCCGCGCTCGACTACGCCACCGAGCTCACCGCCGAGCACCGGGTCACCCCCGAGACCTTCAACCGGTTGGCCCGGCACTACAGCGAGCGAGAGATCTGCGAGATCGTCTGGCTGGTGTCGAGCGAGCACCTCTACAACATCAGCAACATCGGCCTGAACATCGAATCGGACGGGATGTGCGAGGTCCCCCAGATGGCGGACGCCGACACCCGGGCGAGACCGACGCGGGTGTCCTGAGGGGCCGGGCCGTGCCCGGGCCTGGTCCCGGGCGGTCGGGACGGCGTGTGGGTCCGATGAGTGCGAAGCCCGTGGTGCGTCTCTACAGTGCAGCGCCGACCCAAGGAGGCCACCATGCGGCTCACCCTCCACACCTTCTTGTCCCTCGACGGAGTCATGCAGGCGCCGGGGGGCCCACAGGAGGACCCAGAAGGGGGGTTCGTGCATGGTGGCTGGACCTTTCCCTTCGGCGATCCTGCCTTCGGCGAGATCATGGTCGGGTGGTTCGCCCACGCTGATGCCTTCCTCCTCGGTCGCCGCACGTACGAGATCTTCAGCAACCACTGGCCCAAGGTGACCGACCCCGACGACCCGATCGCCTCCAAGCTCAACGCCCTGCCGAAATACGTGGCCTCCACCACGTTGGGAACGACGGCATGGTCCAATTCGTCGCTGCTCCACGGCGACGTGGTCGAGGCGGTGAGCGCACTGAAGCAGGACCCCGGAGACGAGCTCCAGGTGCACGGCAGCGGCAACCTGGCCCAGACGCTCATCGCCCACGATCTCGTCGACGAGTACCGGCTCCTGTTCTTCCCGGTGCACCTGGGCACCGGGAAGCAACTCTTCCGCCCGGGACTGCCGTCGGCATCGCTGAAACTCCTCACGAGCCAGGCCTTGTCGAGCGGTGTGGTCATCGCCACCTACGCGCCCGACGGTGCGGTGCGCTACGGGTCGTTCGCCGACCCCGCCTGAGACGGGACCTTCGCCCCTATCTGCCCGGAAAGGGGCCGGGTCAGCCTGGTGCCGGGAGATCACCGCCCAAGAGGAGCACGCCCGTCGTCGTGAAGCCGGTTTCGGATCCGCCCATACAGACGCACGGCTTGACCAAGCGGTACGGCACCACCACGGCCGTCGACGGGCTCGACCTCGTCGTGTCGAGCGGCGAGGTCTACGGCTATCTGGGGCCGAACGGAGCGGGGAAGACGACGACCATCCGGCTCCTCCTCGGGCTGCACCGCCCCACGTCGGGGACAGCGCGATTGTTCGGGCTCGATGCCTGGGGTGACGCGGTGTCGGCTCACCGCCGTGTGGCCTACGTAGCGGGAGAGCCGTTCTTGTGGCCCTCGCTCACCGCGGCAGAGACCTTCGAGTTCCTCTCCCGGGTGCACGGGAGCGTGGACGCCGTGTACCGGGGCGAGCTGATCGAGCGCTTCGACCTGGACATGGACAAGAAGGTCCGGGCCCTGTCGAAGGGGAACCGCCAGAAGGTGCAGCTGGTCGCCGCGTTGGCCACGCGCGCCGACCTGCTGCTGCTCGACGAGCCGACGTCGGGGCTCGACCCGCTCATGGAGATGGAATTCCGTCGGTGCGTGGCCGAGGCGAAGGGGAGAGGCCAGACCGTCTTCCTGTCGTCGCACATCCTGAGCGAGGTCGAAGCCGTGTGCGACCGGGTCGGCATCCTGCGGGGCGGCCGCCTGGTCGAAGAGGGGTCGCTCTCCGAGCTGCGTCACCTGAGCACCAAGACGGTCGAGGCCACCTTCGACGGGCCGGTGCCTCCTCTTCCCGACCTGGCCGGCGTGGAGGTCATCCCCGTCGGTCCGAGCGCCGTCC
>DATGGF010000363.1:0-7476 GCA_035308625.1 Acidimicrobiales bacterium
CGCCTGCACGTAACGGGCGCGGCCGATGGTGGAGAGGTGCGCGTGCTCGGGGCCGATCCCCGGGTAGTCCAGGCCGGCCGAGATCGACTGGGCCTCTTCGATCTGCCCGACTTCGTCCTGCATCAGGTACGACTTCATCCCATGGACCACGCCGGGGACGCCGTGACCCATGGCCGACCCCCCCGCCGCTTCCACCCCTACCAACATGGCGCCGGTGTCGGCGAATCCGGCGAACGTCCCCGCCGCGTTTGACCCGCCGCCGACACAGGCCACCACCCAGTCGGGATCGGCGCCGTCCAACAGGGCCCGGCACTGGTCGCGCGCCTCGTCCCCCACCACGCGCTGGAGTTGGCGTACGAGGTACGGATACGGGTGCGGTCCCATGACCGAGCCGAGGCAGTAATGGGTGTGCGCGACTTCCGCCACCCAGTCGCGCAGCGCCTCGTTGACCGCGTCCTTCAAGGTCCGGCTCCCGCTGTGCACCGGGCGCACCTCGGCCCCGAGCAGCTCCATACGGAAGACGTTCAACGCCTGGCGCTCGGTGTCGACGGCGCCCATGTAGACGACGCACTCCATGCCGAACAGGGCTGCCGCCGTAGCGGTAGCCACGCCGTGCTGGCCCGCCCCCGTCTCGGCCACCAGCCGGCGTTTGCCCATGCGCCGGGCCAGTAGGGCCTGGCCGATCACGTTGTTCAGCTTGTGCGAGCCGGTGTGGGCCAGGTCCTCCCGCTTGAGCAGCACCCGCACACCCAGGCGCTCCGACAGCCGCCGGCATTCGGTCACCGGCGTGGGCCGTCCGCCGTAGTCGCGCAAGATGCCGTCGAGCTCCTCGTGGAAGGCGGGGTCGGCCCATGCCTCCTCGAAAGCGATCTCGAGCTCCTGACAGGCGGGCACGAGGGACTCGGGCACGAACCGCCCGCCGAAGTCGCCGAAGCGACCACCGGGGTCGGGCGGGCCCATCACCGAGGCCGTCATGCCTCTTCCTCCCAGTCGAAGGGACGATCCTCGTCGTCGGTGTCCAGGCCTGCGCCCTCGTTGCCTGAAGGACGGTCGAGCCCGATGCGCTCGGCCGCCTGTCGGGCCGCCACGATGAACTCGCGCACCTTCTGCGGGTCCTTCCGCCCGGGCTCGGCCTCCACCCCGGATGAGACGTCCACCCCGTAGGGGCGAAGGTGGGCCACGGCGTCGCCCACGTTGTCCGGCCCCAAGCCGCCCGACACGATGAGCCGGGCCGGGTCGACCACACCTTCGGCCAGCCGCCAGTCGAAGACCTCCCCCGACCCGGGTGAGGGCGAGTCCACCATCACCGCGCTGACGCCGAACTCGTCGACCCGGGCGATGTCGGGGTGACCCACCGGGAAGGCGCGGATGGTGAAGTTCACCCGCTCCGCCACCCAGCGGGACTGCGCGGCCGATTCGTTGCCGTGCAGTTGTGCGGCGCGCAGGCCGATGCCGTTCACCACCTCGACCACCCGCTCGGGCGCTTCGTTGCGGAACACACCCACCGTGAGGATCTCGCGGGGCAGGCGGTCGATGATCTGCTGCACGGCGCGAGGTGACACCTGGCGCGGGGACGGGGCGAACACGAACCCCAGGGCGTCGGCGCCGAGGCCGACGGCCAAAAGGGCGTCGGCCTCGTTGGTGATGCCGCAGATCTTCACCAGCACGGCGTCACCGCCGCTCGCTGCCGGCGGCGGCGCGGCGTTGTCCCACCGGAGCGCCGCGCAAGGAAGCCACCGCGGCAGCACGATCAGCGCTGCGCACGAGGGTCTCCCCCACGAGCACGGCGTCGTACCCGGCAGAGGCGAGGCGCACGGCGTCCTCAGCGTGGCGGACGCCGGACTCGGCCACAGCCACCACATCGGCCGGTATGCCTTCGGCCAGTCGCACGGCCCGGTCGTGGTCGACCTCGAAGGTGGTGAGATCGCGCTGGTTCACCCCCACCAGCCGGGCCCCGGTCGCGAGTGCCCGTTCGAGCTCGTCCTCGTCGTGGACTTCGACCAGCGCGTCGAGGCCCAGCTCGCCGGCCAAGCCGCTCAACCCGGCCAGCTCGGCATCGTCCAGGGCGGCGGCGATGAGGAGTACGGCATCGGCGCCCATGAGCCGGGCGTCGCACACATCGGCCGGGGCCAGGGTGAAGTCCTTGCGCAGCACGGGCAGAGCGCACGCGGCCCGAGCGGCCACCAGGTCGTCCGGGCTCCCGCCGAAGAACTCGACATCGGTCAACACCGACAGGCAGGCGGCCCCGCCCGCCGCATACCGGCCGGCCAGGTCAGCCGGGTCGAGCCCGGGGTCGAGGTCGCCCTTGGACGGCGACCGCCGCTTGACCTCGGCCACCACCGCCAGGCCTTGGCGCGCCGCGTTGGCCAGGGCGCTTCGGAACCCGCGCGGCGCGGGCGCCAATGACGCCTCAGCCTCCAACGCATCGAGGTCGCGATGGTCGGAGGCGACCCGCCGGCGGTGCGCGACGAGGATGTCTTCGAGGTATGTCCGGGGCGCCACCCACCCAGGATACTGGCGACCCCGTCCCCGCCGAGGTGACGACCCGGTGGCAGGCTGGGGTGATGCCGCCTCCGCCGCGGGGGGACGAGGCCACCATCGTGGTCGTCGAAGACGACCACAACATCTCGGACCTCGTGGCCCTGTACCTGCGCCGTGACGGCTTTCGCGTGCTGCAGGCCGACGACGCCGAGCGCGGCCTGGAGCTGGCCCGCCAGGAACAACCCGTGCTCGTCGTGCTCGACATCGGCCTCCCCGGCCCACTCGACGGCCTCGACGCCTGCCGGCGCCTGCGCTCCGGGAGCGACGTGCCTGTGGTCATGCTCACCGCCCGAGACGACGAAGTGGACCGCATCGTCGGCCTCGAGCTCGGGGCCGACGACTACGTGACCAAGCCGTTCTCCCCCCGGGAGCTGGTGGCCCGGGTGCGCGCCATCCTGCGGAGATCCGCGCCCGGCCCCGCGCGCGCCGAGCCCGATGTGGTCGACGTCGGGGACTGGCAGCTCGATCTCGGGCGCCACGAGGTGCGCGGCCCCGGAGGCGTGGCCTCCCTGACGGCGCGTGAGTTCGACCTCCTCGCCTACCTGGCCGCCAACCGTGGCCTCGCCCTGTCGCGCCGTCAGCTCCTCGACGGCGTATGGGGCGAGGGCTGGTACGGCGACGAGCGCACCGTCGACGTCCACGTCCGGCAGCTGCGCAAGAAGCTCGGCGACGACCTTCCCCTCGCCACCGTGTGGGGCGTGGGCTACCGCCTCGGTTGACAGGCGACCCCGGGACACCGTGCGCCGCCGCCTGACCGTCGCCGTACTGGGAGTGGTCATCGGCACCTTGGTGCTCACCGTGGCCGGCAGCGTGCTGCTCGTGCGGCGGACGGCGGTGACGACCACGGAGGACCAACTGCGGAGCCAGGCGGACGGCGTGGCCCGGCTGCTCACCGGTCACAAGCTCGCGGTCGACGCCACCATCCTCACCGATCTTCGCCAAGCCGGCTCGTACGACTTCGTCGGGGTGATCGGCCTGGACCCGGACGGCACCCTGACGACGCTGCCGGCACCCCTCATTTCGGCCGACGTCGACGTGAGCGCCCTCGAAGCGGGCGACACCGTGTGGGGCGCGGCCGGCGCCGAGGCGTTCGTGGCCCAGCCGCTCAGCCTCACCGCGGCGAAGCGGCGCACCCTCGGGCCCGTGGCCGCCGGGGACGTGCCCGTGCTCGTCGTCACCCGACAGGCGCCCAAAGCCGTGAACGGACTGGGCTACTTCCTGCTCGTCGCCGGGGTCGTGCTGGTGGTCGGCGCGGTGGTCGCCGCCGTGCTCGCTCGCCGGTTGAGCGCCCCCATCCGCCGCGCCGCCGTCACCACTCGTCGCATCGCCGAGGGCGACCTCGACGCCACCATGGCCGTGCAGCCCCGCGACCCACCCGAGCTGCAAGCGCTGGCTGAGGCGATCAACGCCATGGGCTCCGGATTGGCCCGGTCGCGCGGCCTGGAGCGGCAGTTCCTGCTCTCGGTGTCGCACGATCTGCGCACTCCCCTCACCTCCATACGGGGCTATGCCGAAGCGTTGGCCGAGGGAGCAACCGACGACGTGGCTGGGGCGGTGTCGGTGATCGGAGCGGAGGCCCGCCGTCTCGAGCGGCTCGTCCAGGACCTGCTCGACTTGGCCCGGCTCGATGCCCGCCAGTTCTCGTTGGACATCCGCCGCGTGGATGCCGCCGCCGTGGTGGCCGGCGCGGTTGAGGCGCTACGGCCCGGCGCCGCCGAGCTCGGGGTCGAACTGGAGACCGACGCCCGGCCCGGTGATGGTCCCTTCGCCGACGCCGACACCGACCGTCTGGGCCAGATCGTGGCCAACCTGGTCGAGAACGGCATCAAGTTCGCCGCCCACGGCGTGGTCGTGGCGGTGGGCGAGGACGACGGCTGGTGTCGCATCACCGTGTCCGACGACGGGCCGGGCATCCCACCGGCCGATCTCCCTCGCGTGTTCGAGCGGCACTTCACTTCGGCCGTAGGCCCGGGCCGCACCGTGGGAACCGGGCTGGGGTTGGCCATCGTCTCCGAGCTGACCCATTCGATGGGCGGTTCGGTGAACGCGCAGTCCCCCGCGTCGGCCGAGGGCGGCACCCGCATGGTCCTGTGGCTGCCCAGCCGGCCAGCGCCGTCGCCCGCGTCATCCGATCCGGCGGGACGCCCCGCTACCGAGCGAGTGGCAGGGCCCGCACCACCGCCTGGTGCTCCTCCTGGTTGACCCGCACGACGACGCCCGCCGGCGGGACCACGTCGCGGTGCACGTACCCGAGCGCCACCACACCGTTGACCGGTGACCAGGCGCTGGACGTGACCGAACCCACCACCTTGCCGCTGTCCGCGTCCGCGATCTCGCTCCCGGCCGGGACCGGGTCGGTTTCCGCGTCGTCGCCCGACACCTCGCCGCCCAACACCTCGCCGCCCAGCACAATGGCGCGCAGGTGCCGGGCCACTCGGTTCCCCCGCGAGTCGAGCCGGGCCACCAACTCCTGGCCCGTGTAGCAGCCCTTGGTGAAGCTGACGCAGCGCTCGAGCAAGCCGGCCTCGGCCGGGATGGTGCGCTCGTCGAGCTCGCGGCCGAGCGCGGGGATGCCCACCTCGATGCGCCACGCCTCCCATGCGCCAGGGTCGCAGTCGCGGACGCCGTCGGGGAGGCGCACCTCGGGCCCGAGCAGGTCGATGCCCCGCGCCCCGTCCCAGGTGAACGGCACCGCCAATTCCGCCCGACCGGTGGCGTCGTCCGGCGAAGGAGACGCGGGGCCTCGGACCGAGACGCACAACCAGTCCATATGGTCGAACTCCGCCTTGACCCGTAGCTTGAAGCGCTCCAGGCGCGCCCGCAGGGCGCTACCGAAACCCGCCTCGGTGTCGAGCAGGAAAGCGTCGTCCGCCTGCCGGGTGATGCGCACGTACCCGTCGACCTTGCCCTGGGGGCTGAGTACGAGCGACTCGGTGCTCGATCCCATGTCGAGGACGGCCACGTCCTGGGTGCACTGGCCCTGGAGGTAGGACTCCGCGTCCGGCCCGTGCACCAGCAACACGTCGCGGGCCAACACCCGACCGGCCCGGTCGCGGTACAGCGCCTCGTAGTCGTCGACCAGGCTCATCGCGGTCCCATGACGAGAAACGAGATCACACCCGGGCGCGCGCCGCTCCCGCCCGGCGCGCCGCGGGGACGGCAGCCAGCAGGGCCTGCGCCTTGCTCACGCATTCGGCGTCCTCGGCGTCCGGATCGCTGTCGGCCACGATGCCGGCGCCGGCTTGCACCGAAGCGCGCCCGTCGGGGGTCACGACCATGGTGCGGATGGCGATGGCGGTGTCGAGCTCACCCGAGAAGTCCAGGTACCCCACGATGCCGCCGTACACGCCGCGCTTGGTCGGCTCCAGGTCGTCGATGATCTGCATGGCCCGCACCTTTGGCGCCCCTGACAGGGTGCCGGCGGGAATGGTGGCGCGCAGCACGTCGATGGGACCCTGACCGGGAGCCAGCTCTCCCGACACCTGCGAGGTCAAGTGCATCACGTGGCTGTAGCGCTCGAGAGTGGTGAACTCGTCCACCTTTTCGGTGCCGAAGCGCACGACCCGGCCCACATCGTTGCGGGCCAAGTCGACGAGCATGACGTGCTCGGCCAGCTCCTTGGGATGCTCGGCCAGTTCGGCCCCGAGGCGCGCGTCTTCCTGCTCGGTAGCGCCCCGGGGGCGCGTGCCGGCGATCGGGCGCGACACGACCACCCCGTCACGCAGCCGCACCATGGGCTCGGGCGACGATCCGACTACACAACCGGCATCCGAGCGCAGGAAGTAGAGGTAGGGACTGGGATTCACCAGCCGCAACGCGCGGTACACGTCGAAGGGCTCGGCCCCGAGGTCGAGGTCGAAGCGCTGGGACAGCACCACCTGGAAGATGTCGCCGGCCCGGATGTGCTCCTTGGCCACCATCACCGCGGCCTGGTACTGCCCTGGGGCCAGGGTGCGGCGCACCTCGGGCAGCGGCTCGCCGGGGACGGGCCCGGCGAAAGGCGCCTCGGGGCACGGGCTGAAAAGCTCCTCGGCCAGCGTGTCGAGCCGGTCGTCGGCCGCGTCGAAGGCGACATCCCGGGCCGACTCGTCCGATGGGACGATGACGTTGTCCACTAGCACGACCCGCTGGCGCCAGTGGTCGATGGCACACAGCTGGCCGATCACGGCCAGTGACGCGTCGGGCATGCCGAGGTCGTCCGGCGGCACATCGGGCAGCCGCTCCACCTCCCGCACCACGTCGTAGCCGAGGTACCCGACCAGACCGCCGTGCAGAGGCGGGAGCCCGGGCAGCGGTGGCGACCGGTAGACGTCGAGCAGAGCCTCGACGGTGGCCAGGACTCCGTCGCCCGTCCGTTGCGCCACCGCGTCGGGCACCGGCAACGCGCCTTCGATGGTGACAGCACGCCCCCGCGCCTGCACGGTGGCGAGCGGTGCCCGTCCCACGAACGAGTACCGGCCCCAGCGCTCGCCTCCCTCGACCGACTCGAAGAGGAAACCCGGCCGCTCCCCCACCACACGCAGGAACGCGCCCACCGGGGTGAGGGTGTCGGCCACCAGCTCGCGCCACACCGGCACGATGCGCTGGTGGCGGGCCAGCTCGAGGAGCTGTGCCCGGCTCGGAGCGCCCGGTGCGGGATTCACTCGGCTGTCGGCGCGCCGGTCCCGAACGACCGGTAGAAACAGCTCCGGTTGCCGGTGTGGCAGGCGCCATTTCCGTCCTGGTCCACCACCATCAGCACGGCGTCGGCGTCGCAGTCGTAGCGGGCCTGGCGCACCCACTGACGGTCTCCCGACGTCTCCCCCTTGCACCAGTACTCCTGGCGGCTCCGGCTCCAGAACCAGGTCCGCCCGGTCGAAAGCGTGCGCGACAGAGCCTCGCGGTCCATGTATCCGAGCATGAGCACGGTCCCGTCCGACGCGTCCTGGACGATGG
>DATGGF010000364.1:0-3558 GCA_035308625.1 Acidimicrobiales bacterium
GCGACGAACGGCGTCCTCTTTCTCGACGAGCTGGCCGAGTTCCCGTCGGTCGCATTGGACACCTTGCGCCAGCCCCTCGAGGAGGGCCAGGTACGGGTCTTCCGCGCCCGGCACGCGGTGTCCATGCCGGCGCGCTGCCTCCTCGTGGCGGCCACCAACCCCTGCCCGTGCGGCGAGGGTGCCGACCTCGGGGCCTGCCGCTGCACGGAAGCGGCGCGCACGAGGTATGAGCGCCGGGTCAGCGGTCCCTTGCTCGACCGCTTCGACCTCCGCGTCGTGGTCAGCAGGCCGGAGGTCTCCGAGCTGCTGGGTGACCGCGCGCCCGAGCCCTCGGCGGTGGTCGCCGCCCGGGTCGCCGCCGTCAGGTCGGTCGCGGCGGCCCGTGGCGCCCGCTGCAACGCCGAACTGAGCCAGGAGCAGCTCGACCGTGTGGCCCGGCTGACGCCCGACGCCCGGCGACTGGTCGAGCACCGCCTCCGTTCGGGCCGGTTGTCGGCGCGCGGCCTGGTGCGCGTCCAACGCGTGGCCCGCACCATCGCAGACCTCGCGGCGGAAGGCGACGACGTCGTGGACGAGGGAGCGATCGCTGCCGCGCTGGAGCTGCGCGCCGACGTTGCGCTGCTGGGTGCCCAATGACCAACGCGACCGCCGCAGCGCCGGTCCGGCAACGACCGGTGCCTCCACCCGCCGCTGGCCTGCCCGATGCCGCGTACGCGGCGGTGATGCTCACGCTGCCCGGCCTCTGGCCCGCCCGAGCCGCTGCGCTCCTGGGGATCGCACGTTCGGGACGCGCCGTCGAGGGAGGGCGGCGCGCCGGGCGCGAGGCGTGGGAGATCGTGCGGTCGGGACGGGCCGGCGACGTACCCGCAGTCCGCGCGCTGGTCCGCGAGGCGCGGCCGGAGGTGCTCGCCGCGCACTGGGCGGCCGCGGCCGCGCGCGTCAACGTGGCGTCGTCGTGGGCGGCCTATCAACGGCTGGGGGTGCGTGTCGACCTGCTCGGGGAAGGCTCCTACCCCGAGCGCTTGGCGCACGCGCCGGCCGCGCCGTACGTGTTGTTCCGGCGCGGTGGGGCGCGCCAACTCGAAGGCAAGACGGCGGCGATCGTCGGCACTCGTCGCGCCAGCCCTGGAGGCAGGGAGATCGCCCACCAGTTCGGTGCCGGCCTGACGGCGCACGGCGTGCGCGTGGTGAGCGGGCTCGCGCTCGGCATCGACGCGGCGGCCCACGAGGGGGCGCTGACGGTGGCCGGCGTCGCGGGCGCGGGCGGCCGCGACCAGCCCGACGGGGCGGCGGCGCGGGGGGCGCCGATCGGCGTCGTCGCCGGTGGGCTGGACCGTGCCTACCCGGCCCGGCACCGGGTGCTGTGGGACCGGGTTGCGGCCGCAGGGGTGCTCGTCTCGGAGTGGCCGCTCGGCGCGGCCAGCGAGGGGTGGCGGTTCCCAGCGCGCAACCGGCTGATCGTCAGCCTCGCCGACGTGGTGATCGTCGTGGAATCGCGCCAAACGGGTGGCTCGATGATCACCGCAGACTTGGCGCTGGAGCGGGGCGTGCCGGTGCTCGCCGTGCCGGGCAGCATCCGCAGCCCGACCTCAGCGGGGACCAACCGGCTCCTGGGCGAGGGTGCCGCCCCAGCGTGCTCGGTCGACGACGTACTCACGGCGCTGTCGCTGAGCAGCGGGGGCGCCGCGGGAGTGGCCGCCGAACGAACCCTACCGACCGGCGACGCTGCCACCGTGCTCGCCGCGCTCGGCTGGGGCCCTGTCGGTAGCGACGCGCTCTTGGCCCGGACCGGGCTCGACCCGCCCCGGCTGGCCGTCGTCCTGGCCCACCTTGAACTGGACGGTTGGGTCGCGGGCGGACCGGGATCGTGGCAGCGGGTGCGCGCCGCGGACGGCTGAGCCCCGGACGGAGGCTCGGTGACGGCCGAGGGGCTTGGGTGGTCTCGCCCCGTCAGCTGCCGGCGGCCGGCGATGCCCCCATCCGCGCGTGGCGGTCAGCGCCGGGCGGCGGCGCGGCCGACGTCCCGGCGCGCACGTGGTTCGTGGTGCTGCGCCAGTCGATGGTCGGGTGGATGACGCCGGGGTCGATGCGGTCGCGGTGGGCGGCGGCGGTGGCGAGCAGCCCGGCCACGGTGGCGTCGGTGAGGTAGTGGGGCACGAGCCCGAGGTCCATCAGCTTGGTGTGGGCGGCGTTGTAGTAGTGGGCGTCGGCCTCCACCCGGGGGTTGGGCAGCTGCTCGACCACGGTGGCCGGGCCGGCCACCCGGGCCACCCGCTCGGCCAGCTGGCGCACCCCCCACTGCTCGGTGAACTGGTTGAACACCCGGTACTCCCCGGGGGCGGCGGGGTGCTCCAGGGCCAGGCGCACGCAGGCCACCGTGTCGCGGATGTCGAGCATGCCCCGGACCTGGGCGCCGCTGCCGTAGACGGTGAGGGGCTCGCCCAGCACGGCCTGGGCCACCATGCGGTTGAGCACGGTGCCGAAGACCTGGTCGTAGTCGAAGCGGGTGGCCAGCACGGGGTGGCGGGCGGTGTCGGGGGTGGCCGCCCCGTACACCACGCCCTGGTTCAAGTCGGTGGCCGCCAGCCCCCACACCCGGCAGGCGAACTCGATGTTGTGGGAGTCGTGGACCTTGGAGAGGTGGTAGAAGCTGCCCGGGCGCTTGGGGTACAGCACCCGGTCGCGCCGGCCGTGGTGGGCGATCTCGAGCCACCCCTCCTCGATGTCGATGTTGGGGGTGCCGTACTCGCCCATGGTGCCGAGCTTGACCAGGTGCACGGGGCGGGGGGACTCGGCGATGGCGTAGAGCACGTTGAGGGTGCCCACCACGTTGTTGACCTGGGTGTGGGTGGCATGGGCGCGGTCGATCATGGAGTAGGGGGCCGAGCGCTGCTCGGCGAAGTGCACCACGGCGTCGGGGCCGAAGCCCCCCAGCACGGCGTCGGTGAACCCGGGGTCGCACACGTCGCCCACGAAGGCCTCCAGGCGCCGGCCCGACACCTCCTCCCAGCACGCCACCCGCTCGGCCAGCGGGGCGATGGGCACCAGCGACGAGGTGCCCAGCTCCACGTCGTAGGCCCGCCGCACCCCCGAGTCGGCCACCGCCACCGTGTGGCCCACCGCCGACAGGTGCAGCGCGGAGGCCCACCCCAAGAACCCGTCCCCTCCGAGTACCAGAACTCGCAACGCACCCTCCGCGACGACGACCGCGCCGGGCTGAGTTTCGCCGAAGTCGACGCCGGCGTGCGAGATGGAGGACCGCCCTCCGCGCGTCCGGCCCGCCGCGCTGCCTACGGTGGGCGTGGTGGGTTGGGACCTCGACGACTTCTCGCGCTCCCTGACGGGCGTCTCAGCGGCGACCGTCGCGGCGTACCGCAGGGACGTCGAGGCGTTCACCGAGTGGGCCGGGCGGGCCGGCGTCGAGGCGCCCGGCGCCGTCACCCGCCTCCACCTCCGTCGTTACCTGGCCCACCTGGCGACCAGGCGCTACGCCAAACGCTACATCAGCCGCAAGGCCAGCGCCCTGCGCCGCTACTTCCGGTGGTGCCGGCGCACGGG
>DATGGF010000365.1:0-4585 GCA_035308625.1 Acidimicrobiales bacterium
CACGTCGAATCCGATCGTCGACAACGTGCAAGCGGCCACTGCCCTGCAGGCCTTCCAGGCGGCGCAGCCCTATGCGCCCAACCTTTCGGGCGCCACCCCGCCCAAGGCGCCGCTACCCGTGATCACCGGGCTCGAGCAGAACGCCGGACGGCCGGGACAAGCCCTGGCCGACGTGCTGCGCGGCATCCGCGCCGGGCGGACACCGCTCGAAGCCATCGCCGCCATGCCAACCGGTCTCAAGACGCAGATGGTGGGTCTCATCTTCTTCACCCCACTGGCCGTCGATCTCCAGCACGGGAAGACGATCACGGCCGCGCAGATCGCCAGCGTGGCCAAGAGCTCATCTGAGCTCGCGTCGGATCTGGTGGCGGCTCAGAAGATCGTGCCGGCCCAGGCGGTTGCACCCGGTGAATGGCGGCGGTGGTGGTGGATCTGCCTCGGCGGCCAGGTCCTGCTCCTCGTGCTCGTCTTCTTCATGCGAGGTCGGTGGAGCCCGGCCGCGGCCCGTCGCGAGCTGCGCGAGCGCGAACGGCTCATCGACGAGGAGCTGGCCGAGCTCACGTCGAACACTCGCTCCGACCGGGAGCTCATCAGTGTCTGACTGAACTGGCGCCTCCTCGCCGGCGGGCGCAGCATGGGCGTGATCGGGTGCGCCCGCACACCCGCCCAGGAGGCGAAATCGTGAACCAGCTGCATCTGGAGTTCCTGGCCAGTCCCGGCTGGGCGCAGTACCTCGAGGAGCAGTTGGGCCCGTGGCTGGCGCGGGTGCCCGAGCTCAGCGGTGACGTGCTCGAAGTGGGGCCCGGCCCGGGGTTGACGACCGACCTGCTCCGCCGGCGGGCGGCCACGGTCACTGCCGTCGAAGTGGACGAGCAACTGGGCGTGGCCTTGTCCCGTCGCCTGGCCGGGACCAACGTCGACGTGGTGGTGGCCGACGCCACTGATACCGGGCTTCCCGACGGACGCTTCTCCGCGGCCACGTCGTTCACCATGCTCCACCACATGCCGGCGCCCGAGAGCCAGGACCGCTTGTTCGCAGAGGTGTGCCGGCTGCTACGCCCCGGCGGGGTCTTCCTCGGCACCGACTCGCTCGACAGCGAGGCCATGCGCCAGGCACACGTCGACGACGTCTTCGTTCCCGTCGACCCCGACGCGTTCCCAGAGCGACTGTCGGCGGCCGGGTTCGGCCACGTCGACGTCGGTCTGACCGACCTGGGGATCAGGTTCGAGGCGCGGCGGTAACCCCCCGGGGCGCTCGGGCGCGCCCTAGGCCGCCAGCGCGCTGGCGCAGTGCGGGCACTTCTTCGCCCCCACGGCCAAGTCGGACGACAGGCACTCGGGGCACGTCTTGGTCGGGTCGGGGTCCCCGAACACTGGGGTGCCGCGCCGCTTCATGTACGTGCGGTAGGGCACCACCAGGACGAAGTACACCGCCGCCATGAAGATGACGAAGTAGACGATGGCGGAGATGAACATGCCGAGGTTGAGGCGCTGACCGTTGACCGTCCAGCCGAGGCCCTCGTGCTTCCCGTTGTGCCCGCTACCGGCCGCGGCATTCACCAGTGGCGTGACGAGGTTGTCGGTGAACGCCTTGATCAGTGTGCTGAAGGCAGTGGCGACGACGAGGCCGACGGAGATGACGATCAGGTTGCCCTGCATGAGGAACTTCTTGAAACCGCGCACCAAGTCCTCCTTTGTCGGTGGGGGCCAGGATAGGTACAGTCGCCCACGTGATCGAGCGAGCCGCATTCGGCCGCACCGGCCACCAGAGCAGCCGGGTCATCTTCGGTGCCGCCGGCGTGGCCACGGTGCGCCAGGAGCGAGCGGATCAGGTGCTCGATACCCTGCTCGAGTTCGGGGTGAACCACCTCGACACTGCGGCCGCCTACGGCGATTCCGAGTTGCGCCTGGCGCCGTGGTTGGCGCAGCACCGCGAGCGGTTCTTCGTCGCCACCAAGACCGGGGACCGAAGCGGCTCGGCGGCGCGGGCCAGCCTCGACAGGTCGCTGGAGCGGCTCGGCGTGGACCAGGTGGATCTGGTGCAGCTGCACAACCTGGTGGAACCGGACGAGTTCGACGTGGCCCACGGTCCCGGGGGTGCGGTCGAGGCCCTGGCCCGGGCCCGCGACGAAGGGCTGACGCGTTTCATCGGCGTCACCGGTCACGGCCTGCGCATCGCCGCCATGCACCGGCGCAGCCTCGAGCGCTTCGACTTCGACTCGGTGCTCCTGCCCTGCAACTTCTCTCTGCTGTCGGACCCGGGGTACCGCGCCGAGTTCGACGCGCTCGTCGAGACGTGTGCGGCGCGTCAGGTGGCGGTCCAGACCATCAAGGCGGTGGCGCGGCGCCGGTGGTCCGACGACCCGGCCGCACCGGACGTGCCCCACTTCAGCTGGTACGAAGCGCTGCCGGCCGGCCCGGAGTTGGACCGGGCCGTGGGCTACGTGCTCGGCCGCACGCCGTTCTTCCTCAACACCTCGAGCGACCTGCGTCTGCTGCGACCGACTCTGGAGGCGGCCCAGGCACCCTCGGTGGCCGGCGACGGCGAGCTGGCCGACGACGTCCACCGGCTCGGCATCGAGCCGCTCTTCGACGGCGCCGCCCTCGACCGGATCTGACCGGCTCGTGCCGGCCATCGACCTGAACGCCGACCTGGGCGAGGGCGACGAGCTGAGTGAAGGTGAGCAGGTCGTGCTCGATGTGGTCACCAGCACCAGTGTGAGTTGTGGCGTCCACGCCGGATCGCCCGCAGCCATCGAGGCGACCGTCGCGGCAGCCGCGGCCCGGCATGTGGTCATCGGCGCCCATCCGTCGTATCCCGATCGCGCCGGCGCCGGGCGCCGCGACATGCAGATCGACCCGGTAGCCCTGGCCGAGTCGCTGGTGGCGCAGGTCGCGGTGGTGGCCAGGTTGGCCGAGGCGGCCGGGTCCCCGCTCAGGTTCGTGAAGCCGCATGGCGCGCTGTACAACCGCCTCACCAAGGACGCCGGGTTGGGCGCGGTCGTCGTCGACGCGCTGCGGACCGCGGGGGACTACATGCTGTTGCTCCAGGCCGGCGCGGCGTCGTTGGCCGTGGCCGAACGGGCTGGCGTGCGGTGCGCCACCGAGGGGTTCGCCGATCGCGCGTACCTTCCCGACGGCCGTCTCGTGGCGAGAGCGGAGCCGGGAGCGGTGCTGGAAGACGAAGAGGCCGTGGTGGCCCAGGCCCTTTCCATCGCTCTCGACCGGCGGGTCAGGGCCGTCGACGGCTCGTGGGTGCACATCACGGCGACGTCGCTCTGCCTGCACGGCGACACGCCGGGGGCGGCGACCCTGGCCCGCGGCGTGCGCGGGGCCCTGGAGGATGCCGGCGTGATGGTGGCGCCGTTCGCCCGGTGACGGCGTCGCTCGCCTTCGGTCCGTTCGGCGATGCCGCCGTGCTGGCGGAGGCGGGCGACCTCACCACGGCCCAGGAGTTGGCCGCCATGGTCGACGGTGGCGCCCGCGCCGGAGCATGGCCAGGCATCGAGGAGGTGGTGTTGGGGTCGACCTCGGTCACCGTCGTGCTCGACCCCGGACAGGCGGACCCGGCGGCGATGTCCGACGCCTTGCGCCAGGCGTGGGCAGCCGACGTTTCGCATCCTCGGGGCCGGGGCCGGGGCCGGGGCCGCGTCGCCGACGTTGCCCAAGCGCGGTTCGAGGTGCGCGTGCGCTTCGACGGCCCGGACCTCGACGAGGTGGCGGCGCTGGTGGGATCGACCCCGTCGCACGTCGTGGCCCGGCTGACCGGGGCCGACCTGGAAGTGGCCTTCCTCGGTTTCTCACCCGGCTTCGCCTACCTGCACGGCTTGCCCCCCGACCTGGCCGTCTTGGCCCGACGAGAGAGGCCCAGGCCGGTGGTGCCCGCGGGGTCGGTGGCCTTGGGCGGAGGGTTCGCCGCCGTCTATCCCCAGTCCACGCCGGGCGGGTGGCACCTCGTTGGCCGGAGCGACGCGGAGTTGTTCGATCCCGAGCGTCCTCCCTACGCCTCCCTCGCTCCGGGCCGGCGCGTGCGGCTGGTCTCGACCGAGGACGACCTGGCGCCGCCTCCGCCGCTGTGGCGGCCCGCTTTGTCTGGTGCGGGAGCAGCCGGGCTCGCCGTCGAGCGCGGCGGGGCCTGCACCCTCGTCGAGGATGGTGGCCGCATCGGTGTCGCCGCGCTGGGCGTGCCCCGCGCCGGCGCCGCCGACCCCGTGGCCGCCCGACTGGCCAATCGCCTGCTCGGCAATCCGGACGACGTGGCCGTGCTGGAGGTCACTGCGGCCGGGCCGAGGCTTCGGTCCTCCGGGGCCGCCGTCGTGTGCGTGATCGGCGATCCTGAACGACCCGGACTGGTCGAATTACAGGTGGACGGGCACCGGGCCCCCGAGGGGTCCGTCCTCCAGCTCGAAGCCGGGCAGGTCGTCGACGTCGGGTCGTGCGCCCCCGCCGTGCGGGCGGTGATCGCGGTGGCCGGTGGCTTCGACACCCCGGCCGTGCTCGGGAGCCGTTCTGCTGATCTGTTGTGTGGCCTGGGCCCGGCTCCGCTCCAGCCCGGCGACGTGCTCGACATCGGCATCGCCGGGCG
>DATGGF010000366.1:0-5471 GCA_035308625.1 Acidimicrobiales bacterium
CGGTCACGGCGCCGCCGGGAACCTCCAGGCTCACCCCGTCGACGGCCAGCAGACCGCCGAAGCGCACGGTGACCTCGCGGACGGCAAGCTCAGGCACGGGCCCACAAAGCGGCGACCCCGGCGGGGTTGCGTCCCGCACTCACCACGCCGAAACCCACCAGCAACTGGGTGAAGCCGGCGACGTGGGGGATGTGGATCAGGGGCCCGACGGCGAGGAACAACCCCGCGGCCACCGCCGCCGACAGGGTGCTGGCACCGGCCAACGTCACGCCGGCGAACAAGACGATGCTCTGGAGGAAGCCGAACTGCGCCGCGCCCACGCTGTGCGAGAGGCTGCCGTAGAGGGCGCCGGCCAGGCCGGCGATGCCGGCCGACAGGGCGAACACCGCCAGCTTGGTCAGGTTGAGGCTCATGCCCACGGTGGCGCACCCGGCCGGCGACTCGTTGATCGCCACCAGCCGGCGCCCGAAGCGCCCCCGCCGCAACGCACCCACCCCGATGAGGCACAGAGCCAGGACAATCGCCAGCAGGACGTCGAAGGGACCGTCGGTGGCAAAGCGGAGCCCGAAGAGGTTGGGACGGCCCACCAGGATGGTGCCGCCGGCTCCGAACACCGAGGTCTGGGGGAAGAAGATCTGGTCCATCAACACGGCGAAGGCCAGAGTGGCCAGGGCCAGGTAGAGGCCGCGCAGGCGCAGCACGGGCAACGCCACCACCACCCCCACCGCCGCGCACAAGCCGACGGCGGCCAGGAGGCCGAGCACCGAATCGCCTCCCGCCACCCGGTGCATGGCCAGGGCGCCGAGGCCGAGGAACGTGAACTGGCACAGCGAGACCTGCCCGGCGTACCCCGACAACGGCACCAGCGACAGCCCGGCCAGGCCCAGTACGAGGACGGTGCCGAGGGTGACGAGGTTGGTCCCCTGCAAGAAGGAGGCGAGCACGGCGGTGACCGCCACCAGGCCGGCACCGGCGAGCACGGTGGACCGGGCGCGAGCGGGGCGCACCGGCTGCACCTTGGGCACCCGCCCCACGGCCAGGCGCACCTCGGGCAGCACCAGCAGGACGATCAAGAGCATCGCCATGGGCAGCGCGTCGGTCACGTCGGTGAGGATGTCGGTGGGCAGGTAGCCGATGGACATCGAGTAGGCGATGCCGAGCACCATGGCGCCGAGGAAGGTGAGGGGGATGCTGCGTAGCCGGCCCACCACCGCGGCGGCGTAGCCGAAGATGACGAGCTCGGTGAGGACGATCACGTCCATGTTGGTGGACGGGGCGATGAGGATGCCGGCCAGGGCGGCGAAGAACACGCCGATCATCCAGGCATACGACGAGATCCGTCCCGCCGGCGTGCCGGCCAGGCGGGCGAGGTCGGGATCGTCCACCACGGCACGCATGGACACCCCGGTGGTGGTGCGGGTGAAGAACACCCGAAGCCCCAACGCCGCGCCGAGGGCGACGCCCACGGTGATGAGTTGCTCGATGGAGATCTTCACCCCGCCGATGCCGACGTTGTGGCCGCTGAAGAACTCGGGGAGGACGTACTGCGAGTTGGTGGCCGGCCACAGGGTCTGGGCCAGTGCCACCAGCATGAGGAGCAGCCCGAGGGTGACGGCGAGCCGGGCGCCGGTCGAGGCCCCGTAGAGCGGTCGCATCACGGCCCGCTCCACCGCCGCGCCGAGAAGGGGCGCCGCCACGAGGAGCACGATGACCAGCGCCAAGGGCGCGGGCAGGTGCCAGCCCTGCCAAAGCTGCCAGAACAGGTACGCCAGGATCATGCCCAGCGCCCCGTGGGCGAAGTTGAAGATGCCGGTGGTGGTGTAGGTGACCACCAGGCCGGTGGCGCTGACGGCGTAGATCGAGCCGTAGACGATGCCGGCGATGAGCAGGCTGAAGAACTCGCTCACGGCCGGCGCCGGGAGGTCAGCGCTGCTCGGGCTGGAAGCTCGGCGACGTCAGCAGCCCGCCGGGTGAGCACTGGAAGCCCGTGGAGGGAGTGGGCGGGGTGGCCCGCACGATCTTCCCGTTGCGGATCTGGGCCAGGAGCCAGCACTGCGCCGGGATGTTGGCCGACGGGTTGTCCGTCGGGATGAGCCCGTCCGCATTGAAGCTCGTGACCTTGCCCAGCTGGGCCACTAGCGACGCACGCGTCGGGTTGGCGCCGGCGGCTCGCAGGGCCTGGGTGAACAGCTCGGCCGAGGCCCAGCCGTAGAGGGTCTCGATCTCGAAGGTGGCCTGCGGATCGGCCTTCTTCACCCACTTGTCGAACAGGCTCACAGCGGGGACGGAGCCCGCGTCCTGGCCCAGGTACAGGGCATAGCCCTGGGCGATGTACATGTTGTTGACCGCGCTCCCGCCCAGCGACACCAGATTGTTCGAGTAGGCGGCTCCCTGGATCATGATCGGCGTGAAGCTCTGCTGCTGCATCTCCTTGGCCAGCGTGGCCGCGTAGTTGTCGGGCATCTGCTGGCTGTAGAAGAGCTGGACGCCGGCGTTCTTCATCTTGAGGACGTCGGGCAGGAAGGTGCTCTCGAAGGGGCTGAAGCCCCGGTTGTAGACGATGTCGAACCCGGCGGACTTCATCGAGTTCTCGAAAGCGGTCTCGGCCGCGGCGGTGGAGGCGGTCGCCTGGGCCCAAAGGATGCCCACGTGCTTCACCGCTTGCGGGTACTTGTGGGCCAGGTACTTCATGAACCCGTTGGGTGTGTTGTCGTTGGTGTTCGGAAGCGGGCTGAAGACGTTGGGGTCGTTGGCCAGCTGGGGGCTCAACGGGAATCCGATGTCGGGCATGTGGGCCAGGTCGATGACCGGCTGCTCGGAGGAGTCGAGCAGGGAGAACCCACCGACGAGGGCGAAGTCGTTCTTGACCTGGTCGGCCGTGGCCGCAGTGATGGCCCCGCCCTGGAACGTGCTGTCACGGGCGTCCAGCTTGAGCCGGCGACCGTTCACACCACCGGTCGAGTTCACGTAGTCGAAGTAGGCCTGGGCGCCGTCCTCGGCCCCCTTGAACAGTCCCGGGACGGGCAGCGAGATGTCGTCGATCTGGCCCACGGTGACGCTGGTGGCGGTGACCCCGGTGCTGACGTCACCGGCCCCGCCCCCGGTGTTGCCGGTGGTCGCGCTCGTCCCGGAGTTCCCGCTCGTGGCCGCCGTGGTGGTGGTGCTGTTGTTCGAGCTTGACGAGCAGGCGGCGGCAGTAACCGACAACGCACCCAGCACGGCCAGAGCCTTGAGCGTCGAGCGCACTCCGTTCCCCCCTCGATCCCGGGGAACCCACTGCCCCCGATCGGCCACCAGTGTGCCACGGACGGTGACGCAAAGGTGAAACGTGTTCCCGTCAGCCGGAGAAAGCTGACAGCGACGTCAGCGTGCCTGGGGCGTCAGCTGATGGCCGGAGCCGCCACCTCGGCCTCGGGGACGGTGGGGTCGGGAACATCCCGCTCCGTGGCGGCGGAAACCAGGTGGTGACGCACCCCTTCGAGGAAGCGAACCACCGACGCCACCGCGTGGGCGGAGCGGACCGAAGGGAGGACATCGAAGGCGTGCTGGGTGAAGGGAAGCTCGGCGTGCAGCACCGGCGCCGTCGAAACCGCCCGCAGCCGGGCCACGAATTCGCGGGCATCGGCCGCCGGGATCAGGGTGTCGTTGCGTCCGTGGATGACGAAGAACGGCGGTGCGTCGGGGCGGACCCGGTACAACGGCGAGGCCGCCTCGAACACCTCGGGGTGCTCGGCGAAACGCAGCTTGAAGATCCGCTTCTCGAACATCTCGAGCTCGCCCCGCTCGTGGAGCGTCTTGCCGCCCCCATGGGCGGTCATGTCGTAGAGGCCGTAGATGGGGACACAGGCGTCGACGGCGGTGTCGGCCTCCTCGAAGCCGGGCTGGAACGCCGCGTCACCGGCGGTGAGCCCCACCAAGGCGGCCAGGTGCCCGCCGGCCGAACCGCCGGACACGGCGACGAACCCGGGATCACCGCCGTATTCGCCGATGTGTTCCTTCACCCAGGCGAGTGCCCGCTTGCAGTCCACGATGTGGTCGGGCCAGGTGGCGCGTGGGCTGAGCCGGTAATTGATGGTGACGCACACCCAGCCCCGGCGAGCCAGCTCGAAGAGCAGAGGGAACCCCTGCTCGCGCTTGTCGCCGATCATCCAGGCGCCGCCGTGGATGTAGACGAACACCGGCGCCCCTGTGGGTGGGTGGGCGCGGCGGCGGATGACGTCGAGCTTGTGCTTGTGGATGCCGTCGCCCCAGTAGTCGATGTTGCGCACCGAGGTGACCACCCGCGTCGGCTTGGGCATCGGCCAGATGAGCCGGGGGAAGCGCCACATGGTGTCGCGTCCGCTTCTCGGGAGCTCGACACCGGGAGCGGCCGGCAACGGCACCTGGGACTCGGCTGCCTCGAAGACGGTGCCGGCGCGCTGGGCCACCATGGCGTGGACCCCGAGGCCGACCCACGAGGCGACGGCCACGCCCAGGCCGAGCCAACCCGGCCACGACCCGAAGGCGCCGAGGTAGGCGAAGACAACGGTGGCCGCGGCCTGCCACACGATGTGCCACACGGGCATCTCGGCCGTGTACCAGCCGGCGAAGAAGCTCTGGACCACGACGAGGCCGTTGCGCACGGGGCGGAACGCGTTCAACACGAAGAGTGCGCCCAGCACGCTGACGGCGAGGTAGGTCCAGGCCCAGGCCATGGCACCATCCTAGAGACGGCGCGATGATGCGCACATCGACACGGCGCCGGGCTGGGGCGGGCCCAGCGGCAGGCCGGGCCGGGGAAGGCAGGTCCTCATGGAGCGGCTGAGCGGTCTGGACGCGGCGTTCCTCTATCTGGAGACCCCAAGCCTCCACATGCACGTGTCGATGGCCGCCGTCTTCGACCCCTCCACCATCCCCGGGGGCTACTCCTTCGAGAAGATCCGCGACCTCGTCGGGTCCCGGCTGGTCCAGGCCCCCATCTTCCGGCGGCGCCTGGTCGAGGTCCCGATGCGCCTCGGCCACCCCTACTGGGTGGACGACCCGCACTTCGACCTGGACTACCACCTGCGCCGCGCCGCGCTGCCCGCGCCGGGTGGCATCGACGAGCTGGCCGAGTTCGTGGGCGACGTGTGCAGCCGGCAGCTCGACCGCAGCAAGCCGCTGTGGGAGATGTACATCGTCGAGCGCTTGACCGGCGGCCGCATGGCCGTCGTCACCAAGATCCACCACTCCACCATCGACGGCGTCTCGGGGGCCGAGCTCCTCGGCGAGCTGTTCGACCTGGAGCCCGACCCGCCGGCCCGGCCGGCGCCGGAGGAGCGACGCGGTGACACGCGCCTGCCCTCCGACATCACCCTGGTGGCCCAGGCCCTTGCGGCGCGGCTCACGCGTCCGATGGGTATGACCAAGTTGGCCTGGAGGACCGGACGCGCCGTGCTCGACGTGCGCCGGGTCCGCCGCCAGGGATCGGGAAAGGCGGCCCTTCCTTTCAC
>DATGGF010000367.1:0-5805 GCA_035308625.1 Acidimicrobiales bacterium
TGGCGGCGGCAACCTCTCTCTGGTGGCACCGGTGATAGGGCCAGAGGTATCAAGGGGCTCACACCCATCATCTGCACCCGGATGACGCACGAGGACCATGCTCGGGCCCGGGGACGTGACCGGCAGCGGGACGAGGCTCCCGTTCCGATCGTCATCGCGACGATCCTGCGAGGAGACGGGATCACGGGCGTCGATACGCACGTTCGGCAACTGCGGCACTACCTCGGCGCCTGCGGGGCTGTGAATACGCTCATCACCCCGTTCTCACGGGGCCGGCTCTTGGCGTACCCGGTATTCGGTGTGCGGTCGCTCCTCCTGGAGCGACTGTGCCGGCCGGCGAGTGTCGCGTGGTACCTGCACTGGCACGAGGTGTTCCTTCGCTTTGCCCTCCGGCGGCATCTCGCCGGAGTCGGCGGGTGCGTGATCTACGCGCAGGACCCCTATGCCGCTCGCGCTGCCTTCCGGGCACGGCGTGGGCCGCACCAGCGTGTGGTCATGGCGGTCCACCTCCGGATCTCGATGGCGGAGGAATGGGCCGACAAGCAGCAGATCACGCGTGGCGGAGCCGTCTACCGTGCCATCCGCCACACCGAACGGACGGTCATCCCGCAGGTCGACGGCCTCGTCTATGTCTCCTCGTGGGCCCGGGATGCGCTGCTGAGCTGGCTTCCAGAAGCGAGCGCGGTGCGTGATGCAGTCATCACCAACTTCGTGGCACCACTGCCGGGCGAGCTGCTCACGACCCCGCTTGCGGACCTCGTCACTGTCGGCAACCTCGATATCGTCAAGAACCACCGCTACCTCCTGGATGTGGTAGCCGAGGCGAAACGATTGGGGAGAGCACTCACCCTCGACATCTTCGGTGAAGGACCGTGCCGAAAGGACCTCGTCGAGAAGGTCGCCGCTCTGGGGTTGGAGCCACAAGTCCGATTCCGCGGCTTCCGGCGGGATGTGCGAGAGTCGCTACCTCGATACCGGGCGTATGTGCACGCTTCGTACTCCGAATCATCATCGCTCGCGATCATCGAGGCGATGGCTGCGGGATTGCCGATCTTCACGGGCGACACGGGGCCCCTTTCCGAGCTCTGTGAGGATGGCGCCGAGGCCCGGTTCTGGCCCTTGGACGACCCGGCCCGGGCCGCAGCCATGCTGATCGAGCTGCTCGACTGTGAGCCGGCGCGGCGAAAGGCGGCGGACGCGGCGTTCGAGCGGTTCCGGCGGGAGTTCGACGCGGACGTCGTGGGGCCGGAACTGCGGTCGTTCCTGCTCAGGGGGCAACATCCGCCGGCCGCGGGGTACGGCCGGGCTCCCGTGCTGGCCTGAGGGCGCACCACTCCCGCCTCCGGCGGGCCAACGCTCACCAACCCGGTGGCCCCGGGCGCGACCAGCGAATGTATCAAATCCCGGCGGTAGCGCTCGGTCAGGCAAATGTCGGCTCGACGACCGCTTCTCGGCCAGGACGACGAACTCAGTCGATCCCCGGGCTGGCTTGCCGATACGCGCTCCCGGCGCGTCGCCCTTGTGTGGGCGCTCCTGTTCGTCAACGTGCTCGGGTTCTCGGGAACGTCGGTCCTCCTCCCGGTGCCCCACAAGGTGGGACAGTTGCTCACGCAGGGCGCCCTTCCTGCGGCCCTAATCGTTGCGTTCACCGTCAACCCGAAGGGCATCGTCCGGCCGAACTGGTTCCTCGGCCTCTACAGCGCCTTGGGGACGATCACGTTGATGATGAGCGTGCGGCTCGTCGGCGTGGGGACCACGTACCGGGGGCTCCGCTTGGTCATGTTCCTCGCGGTGCTGTGGTTGCTGACCCCGTGGTGGCGTGACCGGGGCCTGGCGCTCCTGCGAAGCCAGCTTCTCGTGCTCTCAGTCATCCTCGCCACGGTGGTGCTCGGCTGCATCGTCGCACCGGGCAAGGCGTTCTCTCTGAACTACCGCAGCGCTCGCCTCACAGGTGTCGTGTGGCCGATCCCGGCGACGGCCGTGGCCCACTACATGGCCGAGCTCGCGGGCCTCACGATACTGCTGTGGCTGTGCGGCATGATCTCGAGAAGGCCTGCGCTCGTTGTCGTGGGCACGAGCCTTCTTGCGGTCGTCGCGACCCGTACCCGCACGGCGCTGGCCGGTCTCGTACTGGGCTTGTTGGTCGCCGGCCTGAGCCTATTCCTCTCCCAGCGACGCGTCCGGCGGGCATTCACGATCTGCCTTGTCGTCATCGTGACGGTGGTCGTGCCGCTGTCCCCACGGATCACGTCCTGGCTGGAGCGCGGCCAGAGCACGACAGACATCCGCACGCTCTCGGGACGGACCAAGGTGTGGCCGCTCGTCCTTTCCGAGTCCCGTCCCGAGACCAACAAGATCCTGGGCTCGGGGCTGTCCAATGACAGCGTCATCAACCAGGCGCCGGGCCTCAACGGGCTCCCTATCGACAGCAGCTGGCTCGCGACCTACCAGAACCAAGGAGTCGTCGGGTGGGTCGTCGAGGCGATCATGTTCCTCGGCCTACTCCTCACGGCCGCGCTGCAACCGAGAGGCCCGACACGTGCGCTCGCCCTCTTCCTCATCGTGTACTGCTTGTTCTCCTCCTATACCGACACCGGGATGGGCGAGGCATCGATCTATTTGCTCGACCTCACGCTTGCCGCTTCTCTGCTCGTCGCCCGTGCGAGTGACCCTCGCAACGAGGTATTCGAACTTGGATGAGGAGTGCAACAGGATGGCAGCGGAGCACAGCACCCCCCACTGACCCGGCGCCCTGACCATCGGCGGTCGAGAGGACGATCACCGCCGGTCGAAGCGCGGAGGCCCTCCGGTGTCCATTTCGTCACGTATTTCCGCATCGGTCATGTATCAGCGCCGATGCGGGCGGGCTCTTGCGTGTGTCGCCGTCTAGCGGAAGCCGGGGTATGCCAGTCACCACATCTCATAGGCACCGGCTCCAGGCCGTATGTGTCGCCGTCTGCGTCGTCCTGGGGGGCTCGTCGAGCCTCCTGGCCGCCGTCTCCGGGCACCCGGCTGCGGCGGCCAACCCCTGCGGTCCGCCCGTCACGAGTGTGATCGCGTGCGAGAACACCCAACCCGGCGACCCGGCGAGCGACTGGCAGGTCAGCGGTGTGGGGGACTCGACGATCCAGGGCTTCGCCACGACGATGAGCGTCAACGTGGGCCAGACCGTGAGCTTCAAGATCAGCACCCCGGCCAGCTCCTACCACATCGACATCCTGCGCATCGGCTACTACCAGGGCGACGGCGCCCGCAAGGTGGTCGCGGCAATGCTGCCAACCGCCAAGCTGCCACAGACCCAGCCCGCCTGTAAGAACGACACCGCAACCACCGGGCTGATCGACTGCGGTAACTGGGCGGTGTCGGCGTCGTGGGCGGTGCCATCGACCGCGGTGTCAGGCCTCTACGTCGCCCACCTGGTCCGTAACGACACCGGGGGGAGCAGCCTCATCCCCTTCGTGGTTCGCAACGACGCCAGCCACTCCGACATCATTTTCCAGACAGACGACGAGACCTGGCAGGCCTACAACACGCAGGGCGGCAACAGCCTGTACTCGTGCACGACGAACTGCCCACCCGGGAGCCCGGAAGCGTACAAGGGCGCCTCGAAGGTCTCGTACAACCGCCCGTGGCACTCAGCCGCCGACGACAACGGGGCGAGCTGGTTCATGTACGCCGAGTACCCGATGATCCGGTTCCTCGAGGAGAACGGCTACGACGTGAGCTACACCAGTGGCCTTGACGTCTCCCAGCCCGGCTACGCGTCGTCTATCGAGCAGCACAAGGTCTTCCTCACCGCCGGCCACGACGAGTACTGGTCGGCCCAGCAGCGCGCCAACGTCACCGCCGCGCGCGACGCGGGCGTCAACATGGCATTCTTCACGGGCAACGAGGTGTTCTGGAAGACGCGCTGGGAGCCGAGCATTGACGGCTCCAACACCCCCAACCGGACGCTCGTGGCCTACAAGGAGACCCACTACAACGCCCCCACCGACCCCCAGGACCCGCCCACATGGACGGGGGCGTGGATGGACCCACGCTTCAGCCCGCCGGCCGACGGCGGCAACCCGCAGAACTCGCTCACCGGCCAGCTGTTCGACGTGAACTCCGGTACGACCGACATCCAGGTCCCCGCCGCCTACTCCAAGCTCAGGTTCTGGCGCAACACGGGGGTGGCCGGCCTCGGCGCCGGCCAGTCGGCCACGCTCGACCAGGGCGTGGGCACCCTCGGCTACGAGTGGGACGTCGACGCCGACAATGGCAGCCGCCCGGCGGGGCTGATCGACATGTCCTCGACGACCAGCACCGCCGCCGAGGTCTTCACCGACTACGGCAGCACTACGCAGCTCAACAGCACCGCCACCCACCACCTGACCCTGTACCGGGCGCCGAGCGGCGCATTGGTGTTCGGGGCGGGCACGGTGCAGTGGGCGTGGGGCCTCGACAACGGGGCGGGAACGGGCAACACCGACACGGCCATGCAGCAGGCCACGGTGAACCTCTTGGCCGACATGGGCAACGTGCAGCCCGCCACCCTGATGACCGGGCTCGTCGCCGCCACCGAGTCGACCGACACCACGCCGCCCACCTCAACGATCAGCTCGCCGGCGCCGGGCGCCAACATGGCTGACGGCGCGCCGGTGACGGTCAGCGGCACGGCCGCGGACGCGGGTGGTGGCGTCGTTGCCGGGGTCGAGGTCTCCACCGACGGTGGTTCCACCTGGCACCCCGCCACCACCATGTCGGCGGCCAACACGGCGGTGACCTGGACCTATACGTGGACGGCCCACGGGTCGCCCACGGACACCATCGAGTCGCGCGCCACCGACGACAGCGGCAACATCGAAAAGCCCGGCCCGGGCGTGATGGTCAACGTCGGCTGCCCCTGCTCGATCTGGGGTACGAGCACCACCCCGACCACCGTCGATTCGGCCGACACCGCCTCCACGGAGCTGGGGGTCAAGTTCACCTCCGACGCATACGGCTATGTCACTGGGCTGCGCTTTTACAAGGCCGCGACGAACACCGGCACCCACGTCGGCAGCCTGTGGACGGCGACGGGGCAGCTGCTGGCCTCGGCTACCTTCACCAACGAGACGGCGTCTGGCTGGCAGCAGGTGAGCTTCTCCCAGCCGGTGGCGATCAACAAGGGCACCACCTACGTGGCTGGCTACCTGGCCCCCAAGGGCCACTACTCGGCTGACGCGGAGTTCTTCTACACGACGCCGCCGATGAGCACCTCGCCCACCATCACCCACACCGACAGCCCGCCCCTGCACGCCCTGCGCAACACCAACGGCACCGTCAACGGGGTGTACGCCCACACCGCCACGACCGCCTTCCCGACGGCCACCAACAACGCCTCCAACTACTGGGTGGACCCCGTGTTCACCCCCGAGTCGTTCACCAGCGCCCCGGGGCCCGTGCCCAACGTCAGTGCGTCGGCCGGCTACGCGTCGGCCAGCCTGACGTGGTCGGCGCCGACGGCGGGCGGCCCGGTGACCACCTACACGGTCACGCCCTACATCGGCTCGACTGCCCAGGCCACCACCGCCGTTACGGGCAACCCGGCGCCGACGGCTGCCACCGTGGGGAACCTCGCCAACGGCACCACCTACACCTTCACCATCACCCCCTCCAACCCTGCCGGGGCCGGGCCGGAGTCGGCGCCCTCCAACGCCGTGACCCCGTCGGCTGCCATCGCCAACATCGTCAACGGGGGCTTCGAGAACGGGATGACCGGCTGGACGGCGGCCGGCGTGGTCCTGCCGACGACGAGCCCCACGGAGTTCCACTCCGGTAGTG
>DATGGF010000368.1:0-2563 GCA_035308625.1 Acidimicrobiales bacterium
CCACGCACGCCAGCCATGCCCCCCGCATGGTTCTTATTCTGCCAACCCCGGACCACGCCGAGCTGTCGCTACCAGAACCCTCGTACGGGCTGGGTAGCGCCACAACCGCACCTATCGGTTGCTGCAGGAGACCTGACACACTTTGCCGTATGTCCGTTGGCCCCTTACTCCCAGCCAAGGATCAGGGGCCGTTCTTCCACGGCTGTAAAGCGGATCTGAAGCCCGGTGACCTCCTTCAGCCCGGCTATCGCTCAAACTTTGGCGAGGGTAGGAAGGCGAATTTCGTCTATCTCACTGCCACGCTGGATGCGGCAACGTGGGGAGCCGAACTTGCCGTTGGTGAAGGGCGTGGCCGGATCTACCAGGTTGAGCCGACGGGCTCCATCGAGGATGACCCGAACGTCACTGACAAGCGTTTTCCGGGGAATCCCACGAGGTCCTACCGGACACGGTATCCACTACGGGTGGTAAGCGAGATCACGAACTGGGAGCCGCATCCCCCCGAGGTCCTGCAAAACATGAGGAATCGGCTTGAACAACTCAAGCGCCTCGGTGTCGAGGCGATCAACGATTGACTGATCCAGTTCCTGGTAGCGCCCTTTGATCCCTTGAATCCGCAGCCCTTTTGCGCGGGTGCTTAGCGAGGAGTTCTTGTCCCCCCAAGGCTGGCAGCACCCAAGCCGCTTTAGCTGTCCCACTTGACCGAGTAGACGGTCTGAGGGGCGGTGATTCCCTTGAGTTCGACCTGCCTACGGTCGCCGAAGCGGAACTCCCCGGCGGACTCCGTCAGATCGTGAAGCAGCGATGAAACGAGGATCTCTCCCGGTCGGGCGATGTCGGTCAGGCGACTCGCAGTTATGACCGTTCGTCCCAACAGATCAGTCCCGTCACGGACGGGCTCGCCTGTGTGGAGGCCAACGTGAACCTGGATGGGCTCGTCGGGATGGTTCACGCTGTACTTCTCAAAGGCCAACTGAATGGCGATGGCGCAACGCAATGCTTGAGTGGCACTCGGGAAGGCGACCATGAATCCGTCGCCCTGGGACTTGATCTCATCACCTCCGTGGTTGGTTACCTGCTCGCGAACAATGACGTTGTGGGAGCGGAGAAGCTGGTGAGCGGCGATGTCACCTACGCGCTCCGTGATCGACGAGTAGCCCGCGATGTCACTGAACATGATGGTCACCGTCCCCTCACGAGGTGTTGGGGATGCGACAGAACTCGGTGCCAAGGCGACTTCGTTCTTCTCGGACAGATCAACAGGCGACTCAAGGCGCTCGGGCTCTGCGGGATCAGACCTCGTGCGTTCGGACTTCGATCGCACGCTTACTCCACCCATGATCGGGAAGGCCCGCACGGAGATGACCGGGGCACCCGGGAGGAAGGGAACGTCGGCGACCTTCAGGTGCTTGCCGCCCATGATTGGAAGGCCGGTCAGTTCGACCGCTATTCCTTCGGGAACGAGGATGTCGATCCCACCCATGAATGCGATTGCTGTTACCCGGACCTCGTCGGAACGGATCTCCGCTCGACGGAAGTCGAGCTCGCAGCTGCCCATTACCGCCAACGCAGTGACCGACCCGCCTACTCGCCAGCGCCCTTTGGCCCGGCCACCGCCCATGACGCCCACAACCCAACGCCGGGTTCTGTCCCTCCTGCTTTCAGGGCTCGGCTCAGGAGCCAAGTCGGAGAGAACTGAATCAAGCTCACCCCGGGTACGAGCCGACAAAGCCGTGCCGACGCGGTCAGTGAATTCCTCCAGGGTCAAACTGCCGTCGGCCGCGTGATGGCGGAGTCGCGTGACAGCGCGTTCCCGGTCTTGGTCGGAGATCCTGATCTCGGGGGGCGCCTTGCCCGGATCGTCGGCCATGACATCAGTCTTGTCGCCGGTGCGCCCAGATGCCACTTGTGCGGGAGTGGACTCGATGGCCACGAGCAACCGTGAGCACTTGCGCGACCCACCCGGGTTCATTCCAGGCCGATCGATACGGCTCACGCCGCCCCGTTGGCCAGGTGCTCGGACACAGCACTTCCAGGATGCCTCTAGATCGCGCCCCAGAACCTTCGCAAGGCGTCCGCCCCAGCGGCCGGATCTTGCAGCATCCACCAGTGGCCAACCCCTTCCAGCACGGCAACCGTCGCTCCAGCTCGCTCGGCGAGCCAGCGGTGCCGCGCCTCACCGCCCGTGTACTCGTCCTCAGTGGGGAATATGACGAGACCTGGTCGAGCCGACGCAGCTGTCGCCTGCTTCCCCCAGTAGGCCAGCACCGCTTCGGGTACGGAGCGGTAGACGGCGAGAATGCACCGGCCCATGGTGTCGTCAAGGGCCTCGGCCAGCTCTTTCGCCACCTCCGATGTCATGCCCATCGACTCGTTGAGGCTGGCTCGATCCTGCACTCCCATCGCCAGCCACCCGGCGATGGCCTCTTCTCCAGCACCGGGTGTCTGCCAGATATGGCAGGGCACGTCATCGAAGACGTAGTCCGGGGCGAAGCACCCGGCCGTGTCAATGGACCACGAGCGAAGCAAGTCCGGTCGTTCACACGCCAACCGAAGGGTGAAG
>DATGGF010000369.1:0-2931 GCA_035308625.1 Acidimicrobiales bacterium
CTCGCAGTGGTGTCGGTCATCAGCGTGTTGTGCGCCATCGTGTTCGGGGTCAAGTGGTCGGACCTGAGCGCGCAGAACGACACCCGTGCCACCGTGCAGCGGGTCTCCAAGGACTTCCTGACGGCGCTCACCAACTTCACGCCGCGCACGGTGGACGCCGACTTCCGCACCATCTCGACATATGCCGCCGGCGACTTCGCCAAGCAGTCGAACCAGTTCTTCGGCTCGAGCATCCGCCAGCGCCTCGAGCAAGCCCAGGCGTGGTCGAAGGGACAGCAGCGCTACCTGTACGTGCAGAGCATCGACGGCAGCCAGGCCCAGGTCTACGCCGAGGTCGACCAGACCTACGCCAACAACAAGGTGACGGCCCCGGTGACCGACGTGCTGCAGGTGGCGTTGGGGCTGTCCGACACGTCGTCGGGGTGGAAGATCTCCACGGTCTCCGTGCTCCAGCCGCCGAGTTCGCCCAGCGCCCCGACCGGCAACGCATCGTCGGCTACCGGCCACTGAGGGAGCCCACTCGACCCCGCGCCGGAGCCGAAAAGGGAGACCCGCAGACTCCTGTTCAGCGAATCGTCACTATTGACGAAGCCCCGTCACCCCCGCGTCCTGGAAGCTAGGACGAGACCGCCCGAGCACCGAGCGCCGGGCGTGGGGAGAATGGGGAGCAACAGTGGGTCGGATCGTCCGCCTTGGCCTTCGCGTCGCCCTTGCCGGCAGCGCCCTGACCGCCATGACCGTCACGGCGTCGCCGCTGGCCGGTCACGCCTCGGGGACCGTGTACTACCTGTCGTTGGGTGACTCGTATTCGGTCGGCTACCAGCCGGCCCACGGCGCCACTCCCGCCGGCGCGTCGTCCGGCTACACCGCGGTGGTGGCGGCCAACAAGGGCCTGCAGTTGGAGAACTTCGGGTGCGGCGGCGCCACCACGACGTCCATCCTGGCCTTCGACCAATCCCAGTGCGGCGTCACCCAGTACGGCCCGCCGGCGGCCACCGATGCCGGGCCTGTCGCCTCCGGGCAAACCCAGGTGCAGGCGGCCGACGCCTTCATCGCCGCCAACCCGGGCCAGGTCGGGCTCATCACCATCTCGATCGGTGGGAACGACGTGACCCCGTGCGCAGCGGCCGCTCCGGGCCACCCGGTCAACGGTAAGACCGATCCCGTCAGCTGCGTGGGTGCGGGCGACAGCGCCATACAGGCCAACGTGGCCACACTGGTGGGCGACCTCGAAGGTGCCTTGATCGCCGCCAACGGCACGAAGGGCGCCAAGCAGGTGCCGATCGTGGGCCTCACCTACCCCGACGTGCTGCTCGGTCTGTGGGTCAACTCCGGTCCCGGCGGCTCGCCGGCCAACACGCCTAAGTTCCCGGCGAGTGCATCGAACCAGACCCTGGCGTCCGAGTCGGTGGCTGCGTTCAACCTGCTCATCAACCCGACCCTGAAGGCGGCGTACGCCACGGTCAAGGGCAAGTTCGTGGATGTGACCAAGGGGACGCACGCCTACACACCGCTGACCAAGACGACGAGGTACGACGCATCGGCCCTCGGGCTGGGGACGATCACGATCCCCAAGGCGGTCGCCGACGTGTGCACGTGGACGTGGTACTGCCAGTACGGAAACATCCACGCCAATGACACCGGCTACACCCTGATCGGCAACCTGATCGACAAGACGGCGAAGGTCAAGATCTAGCCGGAGCGGCAGCTGCTGCTCAGCTGGCGACGGCCTTCACGTCGGGCAGCGGCCACGACGCGGCCAGGGCGGGGTCCCCGCCCTGCGCCGGGCATAGCGGCTTGAACGCGCACCAGTTGCAGAGGGCCGAGGGCTTCGGGCGGAAGTCCTCGGCCTCGCACGCCTTCTCGATGGCCGACCAGATGGCGTTGGTGCGTTGCCGCAGCCCCCGCAGCGCCTGCTCGGACGGATCGGCCTCTATGGACACCGGCTCGCGCAGGTAGAGCAGGCGCACCTTGGCTGGACGGCGCCCCAGCAGTTGCTCGCACAGCAGGGCGTAGAACTGCACGCCGCCGAGGCGCTGCTGTTCCTGCTGAGCCGAGGGCACCCGCCCCGTCTTGTAGTCGACCACCACGAAGTCGCCGTCGGGGGTGACGTCGAGGCGGTCGATGATCCCGCGCAGCAACAGCCCGCCCACTTCGGCTTCGAGAGTGAGCTCGAGACCGACGGCGTCGATGGCGTTGGGGTCCTCAAGGCGCAGATAGCCGTCCACCAGCGTGGCCGCGTCGACGAGGAAGGCGCGCTCGTGCTCGTCGTCGAGCCCCAAGCTGGTGAAATCCTCGTCGATCCGCAGTTCGTCCCAGGCCGCCGCCAGTTCGGCGTGGGCCACCGCACCGGTGCGTTCGCCCCGCTCGTGGAACCAGAACAGCCGCTCCAGGGCGCGGTGGACGAGCGTGCCCTTGGCGGTGGCGGGGGAGGACGGCTCGGCCAGCCGGTCGATGGCGCTGAAACGGAAGGCGAGCGCGCAGTCGCGGAAGGTGCTCACCTTCGAGGGCGACAGCGAGCTGGGGAGGGGCAGGGCCACGGCGGTCAGGCTAGGCGGGGGGTGTGTCGCTCCTCGGGATCCCGGCGCCGGTCCAGGTGGGGCCGTCGGCGACCGGATCCGGGCTCCTCTCGAGTCACAGGGGACGGCCCGATCCCGGCTAGAAAAGGGGTCCCGTGGAGCACTTCATCACCTCGTGGGGCTACCTGGCCATCTTCGTGCTGACGGTGGGGGAAGCGTCCTGCGTCCCGGTGCCGTCGGAGATCACGCTGGGCCTGGGCGGGGCGCTGGCCAGCGGCTACAGCCTCCAGGGGACGATCGAGCACCACCCCCTCAACCTCGCCTTCGTCATCCTCATCGGCATCAGCGGCGAGATGGTGGGCTCGTTCATCTCCTACCTGGTGGGGCGGACCGGGGGCCGGGCGCTGGTCGA
>DATGGF010000370.1:0-1663 GCA_035308625.1 Acidimicrobiales bacterium
ACGTAGGTCGACGACGACAGACGACGACGCCCGCATGCGGGCGGTCGGGAAGACGAGGATCACGTGCCCGGCGCCACCGAGACCAAGCCGATCGAGCTCGACCGGGTAGTGATCCGCTTCGCCGGCGACTCCGGCGACGGCATGCAGCTGACCGGGACCCAGTTCACCGCGGTGAGCTCGCTGTTCGGCAACGACACGGCCACGCTCCCCGACTTCCCCGCCGAGATCCGGGCCCCGGCCGGGACGCTGGCCGGGGTGTCGGCCTTCCAGGTCCACATCTCCGACCACGACATCCTGACGCCAGGTGACGCCCCCAGCGTGCTGGTGGCCATGAACCCCGCCGCCCTGAAGGCCAACCTCGACGCCGTGTCGTCCGGAGGCACCTTGATCGTCAACGTCGATGCCTTCGACGAGCGGGCCCTGGAGAAGGCGGGCTACCGCTCGAACCCGCTCACCGACGACAGCCTGGCCCAGTACACGGTGTACGAGGTGCCTATGACCTCGCTCACCCTGGAGGTGGGCAAGGAGGTCGGGGTGAAGCCCCGCGACGCCGAGCGGGCCAAGAACTTCTTCGCCCTCGGCCTCGTCAGCTGGCTCTACAACCGTCCCGTCGAGTCGACACTCGAGTGGGTGGCGCAGCGGTTCTCCAAGGACCCGCAAGTCCTCGAGGTGAACACCCGCGCCTTCAAGGCCGGGGTCAACTTCGGCGAGACCACCGAGATCTTCGAGTCGACCTACCAGGTCCGGCCGGCCGCGCTCGATCCGGGGACGTACGCCAACGTGACCGGCAACACGGCGCTCGCCTGGGGGCTGATCGCCGCGGCCCGCCAGGCCGGCTTGCAGCTGTTCCTCGGCTCGTACCCGATCACGCCGGCTTCCGACATCCTCCACGAACTGTCGAAGCACAAGCACTTCGGGGTGCGGACCCTGCAGGCCGAGGATGAGATCGCCGGCATCGGCAGCGCCATCGGGGCGGCCTTCGGCGGGTCGCTCGGTGTCACCACCACCAGCGGGCCCGGCATCGACCTCAAGTCGGAGTCCATCGGCCTGGCCGTGAGCCTCGAGCTCCCGCTCGTCGTGATCGACATCCAACGGGGTGGTCCGTCGACCGGCCTGCCCACCAAGACCGAGCAGTCCGACCTCCTCCACGCCATGTACGGCCGGCACGGCGAATGCCCCGTGCCCATCGTGGCCGCCAGCACGCCCAGCGGCTGCTTCGCCGCCGCGCTGGAGGCGGTCCGCATCGCCGTCACCTACCGGACCCCGGTGTTCCTCCTCTCCGACGGGTACCTGGCCAACGGCTCCGAGCCGTGGCGGCTGCCCGATGTGGAGACCTTGCCCAAGATCGACCCCGGCTTCGCCACCGCGCCGAACCACACCGCCGAGGACGGCACGCCGGAGTTCCTTCCCTATCTACGTGACGAGCACACACTGGCCCGGCCCTGGGCCCTGCCCGGCACCCCCGGGCTCGAGCACCGAGTGGGCGGGCTCGAGAAGGCCGATGTCACCGGCAATGTCTCTTACGACCCGGTCAACCACGAGCGCATGGTCCATCTGCGCGCCGCGAAGGTGGCCGGCATCGCCGACTCGATCGCCCCGGTGGAGGTGGACGACGTGGACGGGCTCGCCGGCGCCACGGTCCTCATCCTCGGCTGGGGATCGA
>DATGGF010000371.1:0-4802 GCA_035308625.1 Acidimicrobiales bacterium
TACGACAACAGCTCGCGCGCCGCGTCCGTGTCCTGGCACTCCACCACGTCGAGGTCGTCGGGCCCGATGCCGGCCTCCTCGTAGGCGGCGTCGGCGGCTCGCGTCGTGGGCGACAAGATGGCGTCGTCCGCCAACCCGGCCATCGGCGTCGATTCGCTCAGCACCGCCCCCGGGAGATGCGAACGCAGCACCGCGCTGGCCAGAGTGACGGTGGGAGGGTTCCCTCCCCCAGCAGCACGCCGGGCACTTCCCCCGGCCCGCAGCACCACGGCGGCCGCGCCCTCGTTGGGCGTGCACAGCATCCACAGGTGCAACGGCTCGCAGACGACTCGGGAGGCGAGCACGTCGGCGGCATCAACCTCGCTGCGGAACATGGCGTCGGGATTGGCGGCACCGTGGCGGCGGTTCTTCACCACCACGGCGGCCAGATGGTCCTTCGTCACTCCCGAGGCGGCCATGAGCCGCTGGGCCCGCAGGGCGAAATAGGACGGCGTGGCCGCCAGTCCGGCTTCCTCCTGCCAGGGGTCGAAGAAGGTCGACCGGATGATCCCCTTGGGCATCTTCTCGATGCCGAACACGAGCACGGTGTCGTACTGCCCGGCCCGCAGGGCCGAGGCGGCCAGCATCAAGGCCGCCCCGCCACTGGCGCATCCCGCCTCGACATCCACGATGGGCATACCGGTCATGCCCAACGCGCTCAGCACCTTGTGCCCCGACGCCACTCCCCCGTAGGCCGTGCCGCAGAACGCCGCCTGGAACCCGCCGCGTCCCACACCGGCGTCGGCCAGGGCCCCGCGCACAGCGGTGACGCCCATGGTGGTGATCGACGTGTCGGGATGCCGCCCGAACGGGTGCAGGCCCACACCGGCCACTTCGACGGCGGTGTTGGCCGGTCCCGTCGCCGCCGTCATGCTTCGGTCCCGGGAGCGAAGGCGTAGGTCACGACGTCGTTGCCGTCGTCGTCCACGTGCAGTGGCACCACCACCAGGTCCATGGTCTGTCCCACCCGCAACACCGAGGGATCGGCCTCGGTCAGGCGGCTGACCACCCGGACTCCCTCGGGCAGCTCGACCACGCCGAAGCCATAGGGCACTTCGCCCCGGTACCCGGGCGGGGGCGCCGTCACCGCGGTGAAGGCCCACAAGCTCCCGTGCGCCGAGAGCGCGACCGGCGTCACGCTGTCGGAGGCGCAGTAGGGACACGACTCGTGGCGCGGGAAGCTGTGGCCCCCGCAGTCGCCGCACCGGCTCCCGAGCAGGCTGGGCGGGTCGCCGTCTTCGAAGAGTCCCGCTCGAACCGGGACCCGGGAACCCATCGGATTCAGGCGGTAGTGACCAGCCCGGCGGCAGATTCGCGCTCGTCGAGGAACGACCACCAGGCCGCCGCCGCGTCATCGGCGGCCGACCGGACCGTCGCTTCGTCGCT
This sequence comes from Acidimicrobiales bacterium, assembly GCA_035308625.1. Lineage (GTDB taxonomy): Bacteria > Actinomycetota > Acidimicrobiia > Acidimicrobiales > UBA8190 > DATGGF01. Next base: position 1,426 of record DATGGF010000371.1, read on the forward strand.
GTCGAGCGCAGCCAGGGCGTCGAGGGTCCAATCAGCGTGGTGGGCATCCATCGTCCCGTGCACGTCCCAGAAGCGGGTGGCGTCGGCCGCGAGCCCATAGTGACGAAGAAGGCCGTCCGCCTTGGAGGTGGCGATGGCTGGAGCCTGCACCTCGTAGGCAGCCAACGCGGCCAGAGCCCCGACGGGCTGCGCGGCCAGCCGTCGATACGACGCCACCAGTGCCGCAGTCGCCTCGGTGGCCCGAGCGGCGGGGTCGCCGCCTACCGCAGTAAGGAACTCGTCGAACAACTCGAGGTGCGGAGAGGGAACGCCCCGCTCGTCGTCCAGGTTCGATTGGACGAGGTCACGGGCCGGTCCGGCCGGCAGCGACGCCACGACGTCGCTCAGCACGTCGACCAGCGCGCGCTCGAAGTGGCGGTACTGCCCGGCGTACGCAGCCAACTCGCCCAGCGTGAGCTCGCCCGCCTCCCAGCGCCGGTAGAAGGGGTGCGTGAGCAGGCGCCGGTCGCGCAGCGTGTCGTCGAGGATGCGGTCGAGCTGGGGTCTCATCATGCCCGCATGGTATCGCCGGGCCACCGGCCAGGTACTGGGTCGGCCCGCTCGAATCAGCGGGCCCGGACGGCCCGGCGCACGCTCAAGGCGAGCAGGGCGAGCACCGACAGCGGGAGCAACCACCACACTGGGGCGCTCGAGCGGCTGATCCCGTAGGTCAAGGCCAGCGCGGCGATCACTCCCAGCGCCACCCGCCAGTCGTCGCCGACAACGAAGTCGTACCAGAAGCGACCGAAGCGCCGCAGCGCCTGCATCACGACCCGCCTCCTGCTCCGTCACCGAGGCCGGCCAGTGCGGCCGGTGACGATCGCGCCGTCATCGACCGGAGCGCGGCCGCCATGGCCAGCGCGGCCAGCGCGTACAGCGGCACCAGGAGGAGTAGTGCGGCGTCGGTCCCCGGCCAGTGCGCGCCGGCCCCTTCACCGCCCCAGAAGGTGCCGAAGGCGCTGAGCATGACTCCCACCACGAACTTCATGGTGTTCTCCGGCACCCGGGCCAGAGGCCGGCGAACCACCACACCGGCCAGGGCCACCACCCCGATGGCGGCACCGGCGGCAACGGCGGCCAACGGCGTGTTGTGCTGGTTGGCCCCGAACGTCAGCGCGATGAACGCCACCTCGAGGCCTTCGAGCACAACCCCCTTGAACGACAGGGTGAAGGCATACCAGTCGGGCACGGCCCCGATGCGGCGTGCCGGCGCAGCTTCGGCCGCAGCCAGCTCTTCCCGGTAGATCTCGTCCTCGTCGTGCAGCGCCTTCACGCCACTGGCGCGCAATACCGCCTTGCGCAGCCACTGCAGGCCGAAGACGAGCAGCAACCCGCCGACCACCAGGCGAAGCCCGCGCAACGGCACGTGGGACAGCGCCGGGCCGACGGCCGCCACCAGGGCGGCCAGGAGCGCGATCCCGGCGCCGGTGCCCGACAGCGCCGAGCGCCAGTCGCGGGCGGTACCCGCGGCCAGCACGATGGTCGTCGCCTCCACCGCCTCCACCGCGCAAGCGAGGAACACGGCGACAAAGAGCGCCCCTCCGGTCACCCGGTCAGCGTAACGTCGGCTTCGGCCCTCAGAGGCCGTAGAAGGTGCGGGCGTTTCCGCCGGCGATCCGGGCCAGCGACTGGGCCGACAGCCGGCCTTCGGCGTGTTCGCGCAGCTCGGCGGTGGCGTTGGGCCAGGCGCCGTCCCAGTGCGGGTAGTCGCTGGCGAACATCACGCACTCGTCGCCCAGGGTCTCCACGATGGTGGGCAACGTCCCTTCGTCGGGCTCGCAGGTGATCCACACGTTGCCGGCGGCCACGTACTCGGCCGGGTGCTTCTGCCAGCCGCCGGTGATCCAATCCCCGCGCGACTCGTAGTGCTCGCCCAGGCGCTCGATGAACCACGGCAGCCAGCCGGCCCCGGCCTCGAGAAAAGCCACCTTGAGGCGCGGATGGCGGTCGAAGACGCCGCCGCTGATCAGTGCCGTCATGGCTGCCATCTGGTCGAAGGGGAAGCTCACGCAGTGCACCTGGATGTAATTGGTGAAGCGGTCCACGCCGATCTTGGGCAGGTGGATCCCCGGCGCGCCGTGGACGCCCAGCGCCATGCCCAGATCCTCTGCGGCGCGGTAGAAGGGCTCGAGGTCGGGGTGGTCGAGGTTGCGCTCGCGCAGGGCGGGGGGGACGACGGTGCAGACCACGCCCAGCTCCTTGGCCTCCGTCATCACTGCGATGGCGTCGTCCACCTGTTCGATGGGCACGACTCCGGCGGCATGGAGCCGGCCGCCGCTCTTGCCGCACCACTCGGTGGCCCACTCGTTGTAGAGGCGGGCGAGGCCGGCGGCGAAGGCGGGATCGTGCAGGGTGGGCACGCCGAGGCCGAAGCTGGGGAACAGGACCATCTCGTCCATGCCGTCCTGGTCGGCGTTGGCCAGGACCCCGTCGACCGTCTTGGGGTCGACGCCGTGGGCGGTGGTCAGACCGTGCTCAGGGGGGCAGCCGGCCCCGGGACCGGTGAAGTTCGGGTAGGGCCGGCCCTCGAGCAGCAGGCCGAGACTGGTATCGGTGCGCACGTCGACGTGGTCGGGAAAACGCGAGAAGAGCTCCATGAAGAACTCGACCGGCTCCACCAAGTGGCCGTCGGCGTCGACGACCTGCAGGTCCGCTGCCATGTCACCCATCCTCCTGATCGAACACGATGACGCTGCGCGCCACCGTTCCCGCCTCCATGTCCGAGAACGCCGATGCGATGTCGTCCAGGCGGATCCGGCGGGTCACCAGCGCCGTGGCGTCGATGGCCCCGCTGCGCACCAGGTCGACCAGCACGGGGAAATCCCGGTCGGGGTCGGTGGATCCGTAGACGCACCCGTGCACCGTCTTGGCGTCGACGAAGAGCTCCATGGCGTTGAAGGAGACCGACTCGGCCGGCGACCCCGCTCCCACGAGCACCACGGTGCCGCCCCGGCGCGCCGAGGTGAAGGCGTCCCGGATTGTCGGGGCCCGGCCCACGACCTCGAAGACGTAGTCGGCGCCTCGTCCCCCGGTGGCGTCGCGCACGGCACCGGCGACATTCGGCACCGAGCCGGCATCGACCACGGCGGTGGCGCCCATCGCCTTGGCCATATCGAGCTTGGCCGCCACCCGGTCGACGGCCACGATGGAGGCGGCACCGGCCAGGCGAGCTCCTTGGATGACCGACAGCCCGACACCTCCGCAGCCGACCACGGCGACGCTCGACCCCGGGGACACCTCGGCGGTGTGCCACACGGCCCCCACGCCGGTCGACAGGGCGCAACCGACCAGGGCGGCCAGCTCCAGCGGCACCGACGGGTCGATGGGGACGAGCTCGC
>DATGGF010000372.1:0-3688 GCA_035308625.1 Acidimicrobiales bacterium
CCTACCCTGGCGCAGTGCGTGCGCCTCATGAGCGGTCCGCGGCGCGGGAGCAGGTGGCGTACCTGGACCACGCGGCCACGTCACCCCTTCGTCCTGAGGCGCTGGCCGCCATGCTCCCGTACCTCACGGAGCACTTCGGCAACCCGTCGGGGGCGCACGCGGTGTCACGCCGGGCCCGGCTGGCGGTGGAGGACGCCCGTGACCTGATGGCGGCCCATCTGGGCACGGAGCCGGGCCGGGTGGTGTTCACCGCCGGCGGGACCGAGTCGTGCAACCTCGCCGTGCTGGGCGTGTGGCGTCGTCGCGGTGGAGCGGTCATGTGTAGCGCCGTGGAGCATCCTGCGGTGCTGCGCCCGGCACAGTCCACCGGGACTGCCACCCTCGTCCCCGTCGACCGCCGCGGGCTCGTCGACCTCGATGCCTTGGCCGACCGGCTCCACCCCGGTGTCGCGCTGATCTCGGTCATGCTCGCCAACAACGAGACGGGCGTGATCCAGCCTCTCGACCGCGTCGCCGAACTGGTGCGGGATCAGGCTCCGGGTGCCCTGCTCCACACCGACGCCGTGGGGGCGGGCGCCTGGCTCGACCTTTCCGCTGCCTGCAGGACGGCCGACCTGGTGTCGCTCGGTGCCCACAAGTTCGGCGGGCCCAAGGGTGTCGGGGCGCTGGTGGTGGGGCCGGAGGTAGATCTCGAGCCGGTGCAGTACGGCGGCCCCCAGGAGCGCGAGCGCCGGGCCGGGACCCACGATGTGGCCGGCATCGTCGGCATGGCCGCGGCGCTCGACACCGCGCTCGGTGCCGTTGCTGGTGCTCGTGCTCGGGGTGATGCCGGCCCCGGTTCCGGCCCCGGTTCCGGCCCCGGCAACTGGGACGAGGGCCCGCGGGTGCGGCGTCTGCGCGACCGCTTGGCTGACGGGCTCCTGGGGATCCCGGGGGTGACCGAGACCGTGCCCTCGGGCGACAGCGAAGTGCTCCCTGGGACCTGCCACGTGCTGGTGGAAGGCGTTGACCAGCAGGAGCTGCTCGTCCTGCTCGATCAGGACGGCGTGTGCGCCTCAGCCGGCTCGGCCTGCGCCAGTGGCGCCCTCGAGGCAAGCCACGTGCTCTTGGCTATGGGCCTGTCCGAATCGCAGGCCGTTGGCGCGGTGCGTTTCTCGCTCGGATGGTCCTCCACTCCGGTCGACGTGGAGGAGGCCGTGCCCGTCGTGGCGAAGGCGGTGGCCCGGCTCCGGGCGTGACGAGCCTTGTGGATTCGGAGGATCAGTGCTTCGGCGAGCCGTGGCCGCCGGAGCCGTGACCGGCATTGCCGTTGCCGTTCCCGTTCCCATTGCCGCCACCGCTCCCGTTCCCGTGCCAGTGCCCGGGCGCGGTGGCGGGTGCCGCGGCCCCGGTGGCCTGCCCAGGCGCGTTGTGGGTCGGAGCGGGAGGGGGCGGGGCGACTGACGCCAGCGCGATCGGGTGGCTCGGGGTGACAGCGGACACGAGCGTGACTTGTGCGGCCCCGGACGGGCTCGACGGAACGAGCACGACCGGGACGGGCGCGCTCGTCGACGGCTCGGGCACCGCTCCCGGAGCCGGGGCGACCGTGGTGTCGAGCAGACCGGCGAGGCTCGTCCCTGCGCCACCTTGGATCCGGGAGCCGACCGGGGCGGTGCCGAACCTGCGCGATCCGGGGGAGGGCGAGCCGAGCGATGAGGCCCGCCAATCGGCCGGAGGCGCTCCCGAGGCGCTGACACCATGGGTTGCCGGTGCCGAGGAACCCGAGTCGAGAGCCACGGCCAGCCCCGCCATGGAGGCGGTGACGACGACCGAAGCCGCCACTGACGCCGCCGCCGTGACCCGCCGCCGCCGGGCCGCCACCGCCGCTGCCTGGCGGGAGCTGCGCCGGCGGAGATACAGGTCGCTGTCGGCGGCCTCCATGAGCAGAGCGGGGTCGTGCGCAGGAGCCGGCGCCGCGGGGACCGAGGCCAGGCTGGCCACGCCCCAGCTGAAGGCTGGGCCCGCGACGCGTTCCGCCCTACGCATCAAAGCCCGGGCACCGGCCGCGTCGGTGAACGGCGCGACGACCACGAACTCGTCCCCGCCGGTGCGGTAGAGCGTGTCGGCTTCGCGCAACGCCCTCCTCAGGGTGGCGACGAGACCGATCAACGCCGCATCGCCGGCGCCGTGACCCTGGCCGTCGTTGATCTGCTTGAGGCCGTCGAGGTCCACCACGGCGACCGCCAAGTCGAGCCCCGAGCGCCGGGCACTCGACAGCGCGTGCACCAGGTCCTCTTCCAGCGCCCGGCGGTTGGCGCAGCCGGTCAAAGGGTCGTTGCGGGCTTCGCTGCGCAGGTTGGCCGATGCGGCGTCCACGGCTTCGAGCGCGGCCTGGTCGAAGATGCGGTTGAGGACGCTCAGGGGCACCGGCAGGCCGCCGTTCGAAGCGTCCGCCAGCTCGACCAGGGCGTCCCGCAGCACGCCCAGGCTGGCCAGGGCCTCCACCGGCGCCGAGAACCGCACCCCCCATGTACGAGCTGCTCGCCCGAGCTCCGGCGTTTCGGATGCCCGTCGCAAGGCCGTCGACAGGGCCGTCACCAGGAACAGCGCATCCGCCCCGGTGCAGTGTTCGGCGTCGCCCCGAGCCTGGCTCCGGCGCTCCCACGCCGCTAGGAGCTCTTTGCGGCGGTCCACGTGACCGGAGTACATGGGCAAGCGGTGGCTTTCGTCTAGGGGCGTCGTGTCTCGTCGAGCGTTTCTGGCGGCGGTCGCAACGTCCGCCCGACGTCGCTCCGTGAGCTGATGGTCGCACGTCGTAACGAACCGATGCTGGTCGCTTGGCGCCATTCTGCGCCTGGCGGTCGACCGTTGTGAAGGCGTTGTCGGATGCCTTGGGCATTCGTTGTCACTGGGGCCACGGTACGCGGCGGTCACCAAACGGGGAATCCGCTCCGTGGTCGCCGCCTACGCTCGTGGCCGATGCGCGTGTTGGTGGCGATGTCCGGGGGTGTCGATTCGTCGGTGGCGGCCGCGCTTCTGCTCGCCCAGGGCCACGACGTCGTCGGGGCGACCCTCAAGCTCTGGGGTGGCCCGTCCGACTCGGGCTGTTGTTCGGTGGCCGACGTCGAGGACGCCCGCCGGGTGGCGCAGCAGCTGGGCATCGCGCACCACGTCTTCAACGACACCGAGGTGTTCGAGCGGTCGGTGGTGACGCCCTATGTTGACGCGCACACTCGGGGCGAGACACCCAACCCGTGCATCTCCTGCAACCGGTATGTGAAGTTTGGTTCCCTCCTCGAGCGGGCGGCGCGCCTCGGTTTCGACGCTCTGTCCACCGGCCATCACGCCCGGGTGGACGGCGGGGCGGGTGGGCCGAAGTTGCGCCGAGGGGTCGACCGGGCCAAGGACCAGTCCTACGTCCTGGCCATGCTCGGGCATGCCGAGCTCCGGCGCGTCGTGCTCCCCGTCGGCCGGCTCACCAAGGACGAGGTCCGAGCCGAGGCGGCCCGCCTCGGCTTGCGCACCGCCATGAAGCCCGACAGCCAGGACGTCTGCTTCGTCCAGCGGGCCGAAGGGCGCGCCGGCTTCCTCGCTTCGCGGATGCCGTTGCACTCGGGAGTGGTGGTCGAGCGTGTCGGCGGCGTCCCCATCGGTAAGGTCCCCGCCGTCGAGCTCGTGACGGTGGGGCAGCGGCGAGGCCTCGGCGTCG
>DATGGF010000373.1:0-7614 GCA_035308625.1 Acidimicrobiales bacterium
ACGCCCACCACGTCGCCCGGATGGTCGTCCGCGGCCATGGCCTGTCTCAGGGCCTCGCCGGTGAGCCGGTGGTCGACGGCCGGCACCACCAGCGCGTCGGCGCCGATGATGCGCAGCGCCTTGGCCACCGAGGAATGGGCCTCGGTGCTGACGGCCAGACGTGGGCGGCCCGCGCCCCCGCGACCGTCGGTGCCGGTCCGGCCGGTGTCACGGGCCACGACCAGCGCGCTCAGGTTGGCGATCGAGCCCCCGGACACGAAACAGCCTCCGGCGCCGGCGGGCAGTCCGATCAGGTCGGCCAGGACACGGAGGGCGGCGTTCTCGGCCGCCACGGCACCGGCCGCCTCGAGCCACGACGTCCCTTGGAGCGACGAGCACGACACGACCATGTCGAACAGCAACGACGCCTTGGTGGGCGCAGCCGGGATGAAGGAGAGAAAGCGCGGGCTGTCACACGAGACCACCGCGGTGGCGAGGGTGTCGGCGAAGAGCCCGAGGACCCGGGCCGGGTCGTTGCCGCCGGGGCCGATCAAGCCCGACAGCGCCTCGTCCAGTGATCCGGTGGTGGCGCCCCCGAAGTCGAGCGGCACGGGGTCGAGGCTGAGGCGGTCGCGGCAGTAGTCGAAGATCAGGTCGGTCAGCGCTTCGTCGTGGACGAACATGTCGCGCCGGGCCCGGGAGCTGGCCCGGCGGGCGCCCGCCGGTGCCTCAGCCACGCCGCCGCTTCCTGCGGCGGTCCCGGCCAGGCACCACCACCCACGACAGCTCGGGGTGCTCGGGATCGAGATGGACCTGCGGCCGGTCGGGGTCGGGCGGGTCGCCCGAAGCGTCCCGGACGATCACGATGTCGTCGGGCGGGCGGTCGCCGAAGATCGCGTCGCGCAGCCCCAGCATGGCCATGCCGACCACCCGGGCAGTCGGTCGGTCACGCCACTTGGCTGTGACGCGCGGCGGGGGCGGGCTGTCGGCCAGCTCGGCGTCGGTCCGCTGGAGCCAGGCCAGCCATTGCTCGTCGCTCCACTCCTCGGGGTCCCCGGGAGGCTCAGGCGGGAGCTCGGACGCGGACGGCACCACCACCCACGGTACCGGCCGTCCTCAGCCGGTGGCGCTATGCCGGTTCGGGCCCTTCCGGCAGGATCCCCGAGGTCGATGACGATGTCTCTTCGGCCCGGCTGGACTCGAGCATCGGCTCGGGGCGCAGACGCCGCCACGCGGCTTCCGCTTCGAAGAGCACGTCCCGCAGGGGCCGACCGGTGCGCGCCGCCACACGAGCGGCATCGGCTTGTTCGACCTTGACGCGCCCGGCGCTCACCTTCACCCGCACCGGGATGCCGTCGACGTCGACCTCTCCCATCTCACGGCGCGCCGCCCAGCGCTCGACGGGGTAGCCGCGCACCCCGAGTGACCCCGTCTCGGTCTGGAGCACGGCCCGGATGGACCCCACCAGCGCGGGATCGACCAGCGCGCTGACGGTATGACCGGGGCGGCCCTTCTTCATGAGGACCGGGGTGATCCACGCGTCGAGGGCGCCCGCCTCGAGGAGCACTTCGGTGGCATGCGCCAGCATCTCCCCGGTGGCGTCGTCGAGGTTGGCCTCGAGCACGACCAGAGGCTGTCCGCTCCCGGCGTCTTCGCCCATGGCGGTGCCCAGGACGACCTGCGTGCAGTTGGGGAGCCCGTCGATGTCACGGCTCCCGGCGCCGAATCCTGTCGCTTCGATGCGCATGGCCGGCAGGGGCCCGAACCGGCTGGCCGCCGACGCCAGGATGGCCGCCCCCGTCGGCGTGGTGAGCTCCACGGCCAGGTCGCGACCCCAGGTGGGCACCCCCCGCAGCAGGCTCACGACCGCCGGCGACGGATTGGGTAGAAATCCATGGGCGGTACGGACGGTGCCGGTGCCGGTGGCCACCGCCGACGCGGTGACCTCGTCGACGCCGAGGACCTCCAGGGCGGCGGACGTGCCCACGATGTCCACGATGGTGTCGTGCGAGCCGACCTCGTGGAAGTGGACGCGCTCGGGAGGGCGCCGGTGCAGCCGTCCCTCGACTTCGGCCAGGGCGGCGAAGGCAGCCAGTGACCGCTGGGCCACGCGCTCGGGGAGCCGGGCTTCTTCGATCAGGGCGACGATGTGCATGTAGGTCCGTACCACCACGGCGTCGGACACCTCGACGACGACGTGGGTGGCGGCCACCCCGGCGCGCAAAGTGGGCTCCACCCGCAGCCCCCACCCATGCAGGGGCAGGCGGGCCAGGATCGCCTCCACCTCGGACAAGTCCGCGCCGGCGTCGAGGAGACTGCCGAGCGCCATGTCGCCGGCGATGCCGGCAAAGCAGTGGAACCAGGCGACGGTGCGCTCGGGCGATCCGTTCACGGCAACATCCGGGCCAGGGCGCAAGCGGCGCCGAAGCCGTTGTCGATGCCGACCACCGCCATGCCCGCCGCGCACGACGCGTGCATGGCCAGCAGGGCGGTGACACCGTCGAGGGCGGCGCCGTAACCGGCCGAGGTGGGCACGGCCACCACGGGGGCCGGGGTGATGCCGGCAACGAGGCTGGCCAACGCCCCCTCCATGCCGGCGACCACCACCACGGCGTCCGCCTCGAGCAGCTCGTCCACCGAGGCCAGCAGGCGGTGGACGCCGGCCACACCGCAGTCGGCCACCAGCGTCGGGCGGAAGCCGTAAGCGCGCAACACGGCCAGGCATTCGTCGGCCACCGGCACATCCGCGGTGCCGGCGGTGACCACGAGGATGCGGCCCGTGCGGGCGTCGGCCGGGCGCCAGGCCACCAGGGCGTGATCGCCGGTAACGGTCACCTGGCCACCGGGCGCCGCCGTCAGGGCCGCTTCGACCTGGACGGCATCGGCCCGGGTGAGCAGGACAGGGCCGCCCGGCAACGAAAGGAGCTCGGCCACGATCGACGCGCACTGATCGGGCGTCTTGCCCGGGCCGTAGACAGCCTCGCCGGTGCGCTGGCGCAAGGCGCGGTGGTGGTCGACGCGGGCGAAGCCGAGGTCGGCGAAGGGCAGGCGGCGCAGGCGGGCCACGGCGTCGTCGGGCGCGAGCACCCCGCGGCGCACGTCGTCGAGCAGCTGCCGCAGAGCCGGTTCGTCCATGTCGCAACTATCCTGCCCGCCCATGTCCCCGCCTGCGACTTCGAGCCGGACCATCGCCTTCTTCGGGCCGGCGGGGACCTTCACCGAGGAGGCCCTCTTCACCCAGCCCGACTACGCGGCTTCGGGTGTCGTGCCCTACGGCACTTTGGCCGAGGTGCTCGATGCCGTGTGCGCCAGCCAAGCCGATCTCGGGTTCGTGCCCATCGAGAACTCCATCGAGGGGACGGTCAACGCCACCGTCGACAGCCTGGCCTTCGAGGTCGACCTGCTCATCCAACGCGAGGTCGTGCTTGACGTCCACCAGCACCTGATGGCCCCGCCGGGCACCAAGATGGCCGACATCCGCCGGGTCCTCTCGTTCCCGGTGGCCTCGGCCCAGTGCCGGCGCTACCTGGCCCAGGAGCTCCCCCAGGTGGACGTGGTGCCGACCAACTCCACGGCTGAGGCAGCCCGGATAGTGGGTGAGGAGAAGCGAACCGACAGCGCGGCGCTGGCTCCGCGCATGGCCGCCGAGCTGTACGGGCTGGAGGTGCTCGCCTCGGAGGTAGAGGACCACCCCGACAACCAGACGCGCTTCGTTTCCCTGGCCCGGGCCGGGGTTCCGGCGCCGTCGGGCCACGACAAGACGAGCATCGTGTGCTTCCAGCGCGAGGACCGGCCGGGGAGCCTGCACGCCATCTTGAGCGAGTTCTCGGCCCGGAACATCAACCTGAGCAAGCTGGAGTCGCGCCCCACCAAGCGGGGCCTCGGTGACTACTGCTTTCTCATCGATCTCGAGGGCCACATCGCCGACGAAGTCGTGGCCGATTGCCTGAAGGTGCTCCACGCCGAGCAAGCCGGAGTGAAGTTCCTCGGCTCGTACCCAGCCGCCGGCGCCCACGGCGACCGCGTTCGAGCGGCGGCCGGCGCGGCATGGCAGGCGGCCGACGAGTGGATGACGATGTTGCGCTCGCAGATCGAGGCCGGCTGAGCACTACCGTTGAGCCGTCCGGAGGGATGGCAGAGCGGACGAATGCGAGGCTCTTGAAAAGCCTTGGCCCAAAAGGCCCGGGGGTTCGAATCCCCCTCCCTCCGCCAGATAGTCCTTATTCAAACCCAGGCCTGAAAGAACAGGGGTGGAGCGGCCTGACTTGGCCCTCCGACTCTCGGCTTCCACGATCCACCTGGGCCGTCCGTTGACCCACTCAGTGCTGTCATGCATCAAGCTGGACGTCACCTTCTTGTGCCCGTTGCCCCGAAGGGCATCGGTGCGTAGCAAAGTGCGAAACGGCTCAGTCGGCCTGGCGATGAATACCCCATTGCTGGTCACCATGAAGGCCTCGATCACCGCCTGGTTCAGCTGTCGTCGCAGCTGAGGGGTGGCAGCGACGTACGTGGTGTAGCAGTTGGCCAAGAACTCCAGTGACTGCCGCATGATCATGTCGATCTTCTCGATTGTCACGTTGGCCGCTCGCAGTTTCTCCGCGGTGTCCTCGAGCTCCCGGGTAATGCGCTCCTGCTCCTCTCTGAGCAGCTCCAGTGGGATGGCGTCCATGTAATGGGCGTTCATGAGTTTGAGCCGCTGCTCGTTGAGCTGAGTGCGGCGCCTGGCCGCCCTGGCCTTGTCCTTCTCCTGGGTCTCGCGGTAACCGACAAGTTCATCGGCCATGAGGTCTCGCACTTGATGTGCGTAGTCGGCATCGAATTGGACCGACTGCCATTTCTTCTCAATATGGGCTTCGACCAGCTCCACGGGAATGGCCCGCTGGGTGCAATTGGTGCGGCGGCGGTAGCGGCCAAGACAGAAGAAGTACAGGTATTCGCTGCCATGACGGTTGACGGTTTTGGTGATGCACATCGAAGATCCGCACTGATCGCAGAACACACTGCCCTTCAGGTAGTGGTTGTGGACCCGCTGTTTCTGACCACCGACGTCGTGGGAGTCGAGGATCGACTGGACTCGGTCAAAGACTTCTTTTGTGACGAGCGCCTGGTGTCCACCCGGATAGACCGCGCCTTTCCATCGGAGCTCTCCGGCGTAGTAGGGGTTTCGAAGCAAGCGGGCAAGGGTCGAGCGAGGGATCGGCTTCTCGGCCATCTGCCTGGTCGGCACGGTGGTAAGCCCCTTGGCTTGGGCTTCCTCGGTGATGGTGTTCAAGCTCCAGTCCCCAGTCGAGAACGCTTCGAAGACCCAGGCCATGAGCGGTCCGCGGACGTCGTCGACCACCACGTCATGCACCTCGACGCCGCTGATCCTCTGAACTCGGTTCAGGTAGCCGATCGGTGCCTTGCCGATGGTGCCCCCGGAACGGATCTTGGCGATGAGCTTGCCTTTCATCTCTTCGCCCAGGTTGTTCGAGTAGTACTCGTTCCAGTTGTCCATCATGTTGAGCACCATTACGCCCATGGGCGAGGAATCGTCCACCGGCTCGCTGCAGCTGATCAGCTGGCTGCCGGCCGCCGAGATGGCTCTTCGGATGGCGATGCCGTTGGCCAGGTTCCGGGACAGACGGTCGAGCTTGTAGACGATGACATAGGTGGGACGTTCGGCTTCGACATATTCGAGCAGCGACTTCAGGCCGTCGCGGTTCATGGTCGTCGCAGATTTGCCGGCGTCGATGAATTCCTCGACAACCATCGCTCCGAGCATTTCGGCTCGAGCCCGGGCGGTGTCGCGTTGGACGGGGATGGAGAAGCCCTCGGCCTCCCCACCGCGTCTGGCCTGTTCGGTGGTGCTCACCCGCAGATAGAGCACGGCTTGTTTCGGACCAGCTGGTTCCTGGTCGGTCTTGGATCTACGAGATGTCGGCGAGGGGTGCATCACCATGTTCCTCCAGCAGTGCGGGCAAATCGTCGGGGCGGAGTCCCAGACGCTCGAGAAGACGTTCGAAATGGTCCTTCAGTTCGGCCACGGCCTCTTGAGGGAGGTCCGGGTATCTGACGGGCAGGTAGGAGGCGAAGCTCGGCAGCTCGTCGGGGACGATGTAGCCGGCCTTGGCGTAGAGATCGGCGAGCCGCAGGCCCAGCAGACGGGCGAACCGGGCCAGCTTGTCTGGCCTCGGCGCAGCGAACAGGCCCTGTTCGAGGCGGACAACGGTGGAGTCGGGCACGCCGGCGGCAGCTGCCAGGCGCTTCTTCGAGTACCCGAGGGCTTCCCGTTTCTGGCGCAGCAGCGCCCCGAGGGCAAGAGATGTAGGGGTGGATTTTCTGACGTGTGGCATGACAATTGTTCATTCTACCAGGTAGTTTGCCCAAAGACAGCCCTTCGTCGATCATTCCACAACGATCTGTGGAAAACCCCTTACCGGTTCTGATCAAAGACATAGACGCCCCCCTCTCCCTCACTGGTGGTGATGTCCCCCGATAGCTCTAGGTCCCGGGCGAATCCCTCGACGTCGAGGCGAACGTAGGGCTGGAGGAATTCCGGCAGCGAGCGTTCGACAACTTCTTCGGTGTAGCCGAGATCATCGAGCAACTGCTCGGCGTAGGCCTCGACACTCTCGGCATGTCCGAGGAAGACATCCTCGAAGCGATCGAGCTCGTCGGGGTCGTGGATGCCGACGATCGCGGCCCAATGCGCATAGGCCGGACCGTGCTCGGCGATGCCCCGGCCCACCTTGGCGACGCTGGGCAGATCGTCGTACTCACCGAGGCGCAGCGGTCCGAAGCCCTCGTAGTCGTGGATGGCCCACTCCTCGGCAATGGGCTCAGCCGACGCATTGAGCATCGCTTCCACCTCGACCCACAGACTGTCGTCGTCCTGCGCAGCGTCGATCCACCGCCCATGGAGCCGACCGGCGTTGTAGTCGCTGAGCGACGCCACGTAGATCCGGGGCATCTCCTCCGGTTCACGCTCCGGCGCGGCCTCAGCTGGTGGGGCATTCGCCCTTGGCACTTGCTTCTCTTTCTCCATCTCTCACCTCCTTTCGATTACTTGTTCACCTCCTCTCAGGCGGCGGCCTGATGTCTGCTGGTTCGCACTTCTGCGATCCGTTCACGAGCCACCTTTGCGAAAGCCGGATTGAGCTCGATTCCCAACCAGTCCCGGTCAAGGGACTCGGCAACGAGCCCCACTGTGCCGACCCCGAAGAACGGGTCCAGCACAAGGCCCGGCACAAACTTGGCGTCGCATTCGCACGCCGCTTGCAGTTCTCCCCGGACGGCCAGGGCGCCGAGTTGCCTTGTCTTTCGCTGCCACGGCTTCCCGCAGGTAGTACACACCTGTTCGGGACAGCCGGCGAGCAGCATGCGGCGCACCAGCGTCTCGTTGAAGGTGGCGTAGTGGCCGCCGCGGTAGTTCGATGCGGACAGGAACCAGACATCTCCGATGTTCTTGCCGAGGGGATGGCCGACCAGACCAGCCAACTTCAGGCGGGCGAGACCGACGTTGCTCCCGGCGAGTGGTCCAGCCCATTGCGGACGGCTCGACTTCGGATCCTTCGGCTCCTTTTCATCAGAGCGTCTCTGCGGTGCCCGAGAGACCGTCGGCACCCGGATGGCGTCGAGATCGAAGAAGTAACT
>DATGGF010000374.1:0-1557 GCA_035308625.1 Acidimicrobiales bacterium
GATGGTGGGCGAGGGATTGGGAGTGGCGGCCGACGCCGTGTTGGTGTGCCAGACCGGCCTCATCGGCATCCCCCTGCCCATGACGCCGATCACCGCCGGCATACCCCGGCTCGTGTCTGTTCTCGACAGCGGCCGGGAGGCGGGGATGGCAGCCGCCACCGCCATCATGACGACCGACACCGTGCGCAAGGAAGCAGTGGTCGTGGGCGACGGCTTCACCGTCGGGGCCATGGCCAAAGGCGCGGCCATGCTCGCTCCGAACATGGCGACCATGCTGGCGGTGCTCACCACCGACGCCGCCTGCGCGGCTGGGCTCCTCCACGACGCGTTGTCGCGGGCGGTCTCGGCCAGCTTCAACGAGCTGACCGTCGACGGATGCTGCTCCACCAACGACACCGTGCTGGTCCTGGCCAACGGCATGTCGGGGAGGGACCCCGGGCCCGATGCACTGGCCGAGGCCCTGGGGGAAGCCTGCGCCCAGTTGGCCGAGGCCATGGCCGCCGATGCCGAGGGAGCGACGAAGGTGTCGCACGTCACGGTGCGCGGCGCCTCGTCCATGGAGCAGGCGGCACGCGCCGCGCGCCGCGTGGCGGACTCACTGTTGGTCAAGTGCTCGCTCAACGGGGAGGACCCGTACTGGGGCCGTGTGGTGAGCGAACTCGGTACCGCCGGGGTCGACTTCGAATTGGACCGGGTGGAGGTGGCCTACGGCGACGTCGTCGTGTGCCGCGCCGGCGTGGCGGTCGACCACGATGCCGCGGCGGTAGCCGCCCACATGGCCCAAAGGCATGTCGAGATCGCCTGTGACCTCGGTCTCGGGCCCGGTGCAGCCACGGTGACGGGCACCGACCTGGGCCACGGATACATCGACGAGAACCGGACGACGTCGTGACCGGCTCGAGTCGCACCGGCATCCTGGACGCCGCGGCCAAGGCGGGCATCCTGGTCGAGGCGTTGCCCTACATCCTGCGGTTCTGGGGCAAGGTCGTGGTGGTCAAGTACGGAGGCAATGCCCTGGCCGCGACGCCCGGAGGTTCGGGTGCTGGGGGGCGTGCCGCCGGCGACGAACGCGCCGCGCAATCGGCCGCGCTGGCCTCGTTCGCGGAGGACATCGTCCTCATGCGTTCGGTGGGCATGCTCCCGGTGGTGGTCCACGGCGGTGGCCCACAGATCGGTGAGCTGCTCGGGCGCCTGGGCAAGGTGAGCGAGTTCCGCGACGGCATGCGGGTGACCGACGCCGAGACCCTCGAGATCGCCCGCATGGTGCTCGTGGGCAAGGTCAACCGCGACATCGTTTCGGCGGTGAACGTGCACGGCCCGTTGGCCGTGGGTCTTTCCGGTGAGGACGCCAAGTTGATCACCGCGGTGGCGCGTCAAGCCGAGCTGGGCTTCGTCGGCGACGTGGAGGTGGTGGCGCCCGACATCCTCGAACGCCTCCTGGCCCAGGGACTCATTCCTGTGGTGGCCACCATCGGCACGGATGTGGCCGGCCAGGCCTACAACATCAATGCCGACGCCGTGGCCGGAGCGTTGGCTGCGGCGTTGCAGGCCGAGAAG
>DATGGF010000375.1:0-2359 GCA_035308625.1 Acidimicrobiales bacterium
GCGCGCGTGATCTCCTTGTCGGTGGCCGCCTGGGGCACACCGAGCACGGCGTAGTAGTCCTTGTCGAGCCACTCACGCTGGGCGGCCAACACTCCTCACTTTCGGAAACTCCCGGCCGGGCGCGGCGCGCTCAGCCGAGCACCCGCACCATGGCCGGGCGCACCACCCGGCCCTTGTAGCGGTAGCCGGCTCGCAGCACGTCGGTCACCACCGGACCGCTCGGCGCGTCGGCTCCGGCTTCCGCGTCCCCGTGGTCGGGGGCGGGCTGGTGCTCGACCGCCTCGTGCGTGGTCGGGTCGAAGGCCACGCCGACTTCGTCGTAACGCTCGAGCCCCTCCTTGGTGAGGGTGTCTTCCAGCAACCCGGCCGCCTGGAGCAGGGCCTTGCCTTCGGGCGATCCCTCGGCTTCGAGATGGGCCCGGGCTAGGTCGAAGGCGTCGAGCACGGGCAGCAGGCGCGTCACCAGCCCCTCGGCGGCCCGTTCGAGCAGCTCGGTCTGCTGGCGCACCATGCGCTTCTTGAAGTTCTCGAAGTCAGCCTGGACCCGGCGCACCATGTCGAGGTACTCGTCGCGCTCGCGCCGGAGGACGGAGAGCTCGTCGCCCAGCAGCTCCGGCTCCAGCACTGCGGCGTCGTCCTCCCCCGTGCCCGGCGCGCCCGTCACGTCCGGCCCGTCCTCGGCACCATGCTCACCGTGATCGGGACCCCCGGTCATGCGCCAGGCTCGTCCACGATCTCGGCGTCGACGACTTCGTCGTTGGACGGGCCCTCGCCGTCACCGGCCTCCGGGCCACCGGGCGCGCCGCCCGCCTGGGAGGCGGACGCCTGCTCGTACAGCCGCTGAGTGAAGCCGTGGCTGGCGGTGACCAGCGCCTCGGTGGCCTGCTTGATCCGGTCGATGTCAGATCCGGACAGAGCCTCTTGCAGTTCCTTCAAGCCCGCCTCGACCTTGTCGCGCTCGTCGCCCTGGAACTTCTCGCCCTGGTCGCGCAGCAGCTTCTCGGTCTGGTACACGAGCGTGTCGGCGTTGTTGCGAACCTCGGCCTCCTCGCGGCGGCGACGGTCGTCCTCGGCATGGGCCTCGGCGTCGCGCACCATGCGCTGGATGTCGTCCTTGGCCAGTGACGACTGGCCCGTGATCGTCATCGACTGTTCCTTGCCGGTGGCGGTGTCGCGGGCCGACACGTGCACGATCCCGTTGGCGTCGATGTCGAAGGTGACCTCGATCTGCGGGATGCCGCGGGGCGCGGGCGGCAGGTCCACCAGCTGGAACTTGCCCAACGTCTTGTTGTACATGGCCATCTCGCGCTCGCCCTGGAGGACGTGGATCTCCACCGACGGCTGGCTGTCCTCGGCCGTGGTGAACACCTCGGAACGCTTGGTCGGGATGGTCGTGTTGCGCTCGATCAGGCGGTGCATGACACCGCCCTTGGTCTCGATGCCGAGCGACAGCGGGGTGACGTCGAGGAGCAGGACGTCCTTCACCTCGCCCTTCAGGACACCGGCCTGGATGGCGGCACCCACGGCCACCACCTCGTCGGGGTTCACACCCTTGTGGGGCTCCTTGCCCGTGAGCCCCTGCACCAGGTCGTAGATGGCCGGCATCCGGGTCGAACCACCCACCAGCACCACGTGGTCGATGTCGCTCTTGGCCATGCCCGCATCGCTCACGGCCTGCTCGAACGGGCCCTTGCAGGCTTCGACGAGATCGTGGGTGAGCTCGTTGAACTTCGAGCGGGTGAGCTTCACGTCCAGGTGCTTGGGACCCTCGGACGTGGCCGTGATGAACGGCAGGTTGATCTGCGTCTCCTGCACCGAGGAGAGCTCGATCTTGGCCTTCTCGGCCGCCTCCTTGAGGCGCTGGGTGGCCATCTTGTCGGCGGAGAGGTCCACGCCCTCGGTGTTCTTGAACTCGGTGACCAGCCAGTCGATGACCCGCTGGTCCCAGTCGTCGCCGCCGAGGTGGGTGTTGCCGGAGGTGGACTTCACCTCGAAGACGCCCTCGCCGATCTCGAGGATCGAGACGTCGAAGGTCCCGCCGCCGAGGTCGAAGACGAGGACGGTCCGGTCCTTCGACTCCTTGTCGAGGCCGTAGGCGAGGGCGGCCGCCGTCGGCTCGTTGATGATGCGCTTGACGTCGAGCCCGGCGATCTTGCCCGCGTCGCGCGTCGCCTGGCGCTGAGCGTCGTCGAAGTAGGCGGGCACCGTGACCACCGCCTCCTGGACCGTCTCGCCGAGGTAGGTCTCGGCGATCTCCTTCATCTTGGCGAGGATGAAGGCGGACACCTCGGGCGGCGACATGTCGCGGCCCGCGACGTGGACCCACGCGTCTCCGTTCGACGCCTCGACGATCTTGTAG
>DATGGF010000376.1:0-1983 GCA_035308625.1 Acidimicrobiales bacterium
TGCGGCGCGATGGGCCTCGATCGACGTGATGGTGACGATGCTCCCGCCCCGGCCACCGGCCACCATGCGCCGGGCGGCCTGCTGCACGGCGTCGGCCACCCAGGTGAAGTTGGTGCGCACCAGGGTGTCGCGCCCCTTGGCCGACACGTCGAGGAAATCGGCCCGGAACGTGCCCCCGACGACGTTCACGGCGATGTCGAGCCGTTCGAAGCGGCCGTCGAGCGTGGCGAAGAACCCGGCTAGCGCCTCGGGATCACGGACGTCCAGGGTGGCGTCGAGTACCTCCACGCCCAGAGCACGTGCCTCGGCGGCCGTGTCGGCCAGGGTGGCGGCATTGATGTCGCACAGCGCCAGCGACACTCCGGCATGGGCCAGGTCGAGTGCGCAAGCGCGGCCCAGGCCATCTCCGCCCCCGGCCACCAGGGCCACCTTGCCGGCCAGGCCGGCCCGCCCGTCGAGGAAGGAAGGAGCGGTCAGCCGAGCTCGCTGCCCACGATGGACACGAGCGACACCATCTCGCCCGGGTAGCCACCGAGGTTGTGGACCAGGCCGAGCGACCGGTCGAGGGCGATCTGGCGCTCGGGCCCGGCCTCACCGCGCAGCTGCAGCCAGCACTCGAAGAACATGCGCAGGCCCGAGGCACCGACGGGGTGGCCGAAGCTCTTGAGCCCGCCGTCGGGGTTGACCGGCAGGTCGCCGTCGCGGTCGAAGGTGCCGGCGAGCACCTCCTTCCAGGCGGTGCCCCGCGCCGCGAAGCCCAGGTCCTCCATGAGCACGAGCTCGGTGGGGGTGAAGCAGTCGTGGACCTCGGCCATGGCCAGCTGGTGGCGCGGGTCGGTCACGCCGGCCTGGGCGTAGGCGTCGTTGGCGGCGGCCTCGCACTCGGGGAAGTGGGTGTAGTCGTAGTCGGGGTCGATCAGCCCCGACCCGGTACCGGTCGACACGGCGAAGGCCTTGATGTAGAGCGGCTTGTCCGTGTAGCGGGGCGCGTCCTCCGCCCGCACCACGATGGCGGCCGCCGACCCGTCGGCCACACCGGCGCAGTCGAACACACCGAGACGACCGGCCAGCCGCGGTGCGCCGAGCACGGTCTCCTTGGTCACCGGCTTGCGGAACTGGGCCCGCGGGTTCACCGCGCCGTTGGCGTGGTTCTTCGACGCGATCGTGGCGATCACGTCCATCAACTGCTCTTCGTCCAGGCCGTACTTCCGGGAATAGGCCGGGACGATCATGGAGTACATGGCTGCGGCCGTGAGCGTGCGGTTGGTGCCATCGCCGGCCGGCTTGGGCGAGGCGATCCCTTGGTAGCCGCCGTCCTTCAACTTCTCCGCCCCGACGGCCATGGCCATGTCGTAGGCGCCCGAGGCCACGGCGTACGAGGCAGCACGCAGGGCTTCCGAGCCGGTGGCGCAGAAGTTCTCCACCCGGCTCACCGGCTTGCCCTGGATCTGCAGGGGCTGGGCCAGGGCCATGCCGCTCGAACCCGAGGTGGCCGTGCCCAGCCAGTAGGCGTCGACGTCGTCCTTCGTCACGCCGGCCGACGAGAAGGCCTCGAACGAGGCGTCGACGATGAGGTCGTCGACGTCCTTGTCCCAGTGCTCACCGAACTGGGTGCACCCCATGCCGATGATCGCCACCCGGTCCTTGATGCCGTGCGAGCCCATGGTGTCGGCCTCCTCAGCCCTTCGCGGCCCGGATGGGCCGGGCTTTCCAGAAGTAGTCGTGAATGCCGTCGGCGCTGTAGAGCCGGCGGAAGGTCATCTCCACCCGGTCGCCGATGGCCAGCGACTCGGCGTCCACATCGGTCAGCTCGACCGGGTAACGCCCGCCGCCATCGAAGTCGATCACGGCGAACACGATGGGCGGGCTCGGGGAGTAGGCGATGCGGTCCACCGTGAAGGTTGCGATCGTCCCCGGGGTGCCGGCCAGGCTGATCGGCTCCATGTCGTCCACCGCACCGCCCTGCATGGACACCCGCGACGG
>DATGGF010000377.1:0-9887 GCA_035308625.1 Acidimicrobiales bacterium
GCCGTGATGCTCGAAACCGAGCCGCCATAGGTCATGGTACCTGACGACGCGGTTATCGAGAGTGGCGCCGCGCTCACCATCAAGCTGACTGCCGACGACGTGCTGGAGGCATACAGGCTGTCACCGCTGTATATGGCTGTCAGCGAATACGTCCCTGCCGAAGGCACGGTCGAACATGAGGCTTTGTAAGTACCTCCAACGAGAGAAAGGCTCACGGCACCGCAGCCGGAAATGGTAGTGGATCCCTTCTTGAAAGCCATGGAACCGCCTCCGTCGTTGCGGTTCAAGCTGGCAGTCAGGGTAACCGTCTGACCATAGACAGCAGGATTGGGTGAGGCGCTGAGCGACGTGACGGTTAACGCCGGAGTGGGTGACGCTACGGCAAGACTGTGATCGGCCGAGGACCCGGACGCAAGGATTGTGGCTGGATTGGCAACAGCGGGAAGTGAGACCTCGGTTGGGGTGTGCGCTTCGGTGGTGTTGCCGTCGCCGAGTTCGCCCAAGCCGTTATAGCCCCAGGCGTAGAGGTTCCCGTCCGATCCGATGGCAACGGAATGGGTGTTCCCTGCATTGATCGAGGTTGCGGTAACGCCGGAGGGCATGGAGACTTCAGCAGGGGTGAGCGAATTCGTGGTCGTGCCGTTGCCAAGCTGACCGTTTGCATTCTCGCCCCAGGCGTAGAGTTTCCCGTTCGAGCCAGTCGCCAAGCTGTGATATTGGCCAGCGGCGATGGAGGTGGCGGTCACGCCCGAGGGCATCGACACTGCGACCCTCGTGGCGTGGTTGGTGGTCGTACCGTTACCGAGTTGGCCGAAGGCGTTGTAGCCGCAAGCATAGAGGATGCTGTTGTTTGTCAGGAACAGACTGTGGTAGCCGCCGGCGGCGAGGGCGGCGATGTTCGATACCGTGGCCTCGGCCGGTGTCTTCTGCGGGTTGGTGACCTTGCCGTCACAGAGTGTGCCCTGGGCTCCATAACCCCAGCCATAGACATTCCCAGCGGAAGTGAGAGCGAGGGTGAAGTAGGCGCCGGCGGCGATCGATGTAACAACGACGCCGGTTCCGAGGCTTACCTTGATAGGTGTGGAGGAGTCGACGAGGCTACCGTTGCCGAGCTGGCCGTAGCCGTTGTAGCCCCAGTCGTAGACGTTGCCGTCCGATCCGAGCGCAACGCTGTGGAGGACTCCGGCGGCAACCTTGATGGCAGTAACCCCCGACGGCATCGAGACCACAACGGGCGTGGCCGATCCTGTGGTTGTCCCGTTCCCGAGCTGGCCGTTGCTATTGTCCCCAAACGCGTACACCTTCCCGTCTGAACCTATAGCCATGCTGTGGTCGCTGCCAGCGGCCGCTCCGGTAGCCGAGACCCCAGTGGGGAGGCTTACCTTTGAGGGGGCTGTGGCGTTCGCTGTGGTGCCGTTCCCCAATTGACCGGAGAGGTTGTATCCCCAGGAGTACAGCTCAGAAGCGTCGGCGGCCGCCGGATTCGAATTGATCACCCCAACGAACGTCGAGGCGGCAACCACGAGCGCAAGAACCCCAGCGGAGAGCCGACGAAGACGACCGCCAAGAGCCACTCGCTTCATTGAGTTCTCCTCCATGCGACCGACTGGTGGTGTCGACGTATTTCCGACACATCTCGGTTCTTGATCGCAGTTGTTCCGTGGACCTCAACCGTCTAACCCACGACCATCGGGCCCCGCATCGTCACTTTTGATATGGGAGGTGGACACCGGTCATTGCAGCTGCACTCCGCCCCAGTTTCAAGCTCGGCAATCGATCTTGGAGCGATCGGTCGTTAGAGCCCACTGTCCGCCCGGCAGTGCCTTGCCCGCGCCTACGAGATCTTGGTACTCATGAACAAGGCGAGAAACACGTAGGCCGGCACGACCGACGAGACTTTGAGCCAAGCATCCGATCGTGACATCGAACTGACCTGTAAACCGGCTGACCAGGCATCCGAACCCTGGGTTGTCGAGCGCAAAGCACTGCTTTAGGTACGGTCCGATCGCCTGAAGACGAGCCGTCGCATCCATGCGGATGCTTGTCGTATTGGCACAGGAGTTGCAATGTCTTCCGACTGCAATTTCGGCAATCTCAGGCGGAGGCCACTGAGCGCTCGAACGATCGCGGCAATGATCGTCATAGCTGTCAGGGCCAGCGCGGCGAGAAGGACGAATGAAGCATCAAAGCCAGACGCGTGGCCGCTGTACAGCGCGCTCAAGGCGAAGTACTCGCCAAAGAAGCCAAGCAGGAGAATCAGGATGGACGCATATGCCAGTCCAATCGCAATATAACTTTGTATCATGTCTATTCCGTTGCCCCGTGGTTTGTAATCGCGGAAGATCAGTTTGCGTCCACGAAACACATTCACGATCACCCGGTAGGCCCGAACTGAATATCGAGCTGCGGGCAGCAGCAATGTTGTTAGTAGATCGGATTGCAGAATGAGAGAAATGAAGAGTAGCGGTATCGCTGCGGCAGCCGATCCGAAGAATGTCTCCCGATGCGAAGACAGCATCGGCGGAACGGCATCCAACGTTCTGAGCATTTGGCGCTCTCACTTCCATCTTGTCTGAGCGGTTGAGTTTGGACCTCTCTCTGATCATAGGGAGCGCCTGACTGATGTGGACCTGGCGTGGGTCCTGATGGGCTGGCTTTGCCGCCATGACGCCCGAAGAGTTCGTCGCGATGCTCGGACTGGTTGTTGTGCATGGAGCCACGGGTGGCAAGCTGCGGGTCCTCCGTGAGCCGCCCAGGCGTGCGCCCTCGCCTGTCCTCACTCGCCGCAGCGATTGGTTCAACTCACTGAGCCACGACGACCAGAACATGGTCGCTGAGGTGGTCCGATCTGCCGCCTTCAGCGCGACCTTCGGATTCTGGTCCTTGCTCGACGGTGTCCGAGCATTCCGGCGCAGGCAATGAGATACAGCAGTATCAGCTATTTATGGGAGCCACCCGGTCGGTTCTTGAACGTTCCAGTAGCTTGCATGCGCACGCACAAAACGATTTCGCAGCGCCGCACCTGTGAAGGCACCAGCGACCAATGCCACACGTAGTCCGAGGGTGGCAATGCGATCACCACTGAAGGCAAGTATCTGGCCGATCTGCACTGGGCGCTTATGAACACATTCTTGGCAAGCCACTGCGCCGGCTGCCGAAGGTGGTCCAAGTGACGCCGGGCCACCAGGGATGAAGCCCACGGGGTCACTGAACAGGGACACCTGCGGCTCACATCGCACTCACACGAGCCCGGGAGCGTCCGGTCTGACCGCAGATGGGTTCTCGAATGCCGTCCCAGGTTCGGTCGACGACGCGCCTCGGGCCTCCTCAGGAGTTTGGTTTGGAGGCATCGGCTTTGTTCCATCTCCGGCTCCGGAGGCTGGTGCTTGAGGAGGTCGCTGGGCTCGGACAGCGTCCCACCGCTGTTTCGTCCGGTCGTTGTACCCCATCAGAGAAAGCCTCGACATGCTCGACCACATCACTCGCTCAGCTTCAAGCGTGGCTGGTACTTCGAGGCCGAGGCTCTTGGCCAGCTTTCCCCGGCCCAGCATCACCATTGCGTGCACCGCCGACCGGAGCGAGCGGGTACTTGCCACGGCTTGCCGGTACCAAATCGGCACGAGGAGAAGGCTCACGCCGCCGGCCACAAGCAGGCTCCGGTGACTCATGTGGATCTTCTGTGGCGCCTCCAGGAACACCGCCAAACACGCGGCAGAGAAGCCCAGGCTTAAGTAGATGAGGGCGATGAACACATCGATGCCGGCCTTGGCGCTGTCGATGTCGGAATTGAGGGTGTCAGGCAGAACTGCCCGCAGCTCCGACCACAGCACTTGACTATCGAGTTTGAAGGTGTGCGATCCGAAGGTCTCGATGGCGCGCATGGCGTTTCCCAACCGTGTCGGCGCGATATTGCCCTCGTCCTTGGGAAACAGTGCCAGCTTTTCAGCGGCAAAGCCGCGCTGAAGCCTCGTCTGGTTGGGGTCGTCCATGCGCTCTTGGAGCGTCTTTTGGACCTTCGCATAATGCGTGATCCGTCGGTTCTTGATGAAACCTGGCCACCCAAGGTACCCCTCGAGGATCCGGTAGAGCGGGACGGAGAGGGCGTTCAGGAGCACGCCGAGGGCGAGAGCCAAAAAGACAATCAGGCCGAGCTTCGTCCCCTCTCCTAAGTGCGTGATGGACGACGCTGCCGAGAGATACGAGATCGACGGAAAGACCAGGAGGGCGAAGAGGCTCACGAAAAGCCCTGAGGGGAGGACCCACCCAACCACAAATGGCCAGCCCCCGGCCAACAGGCCTTGGATCAAATCCGTCATCGAGGATGTGCCTTACGTCTCTTGTCCGTGTTCAGGAGCGGCCGCTTGCTGCTGTGTCTCGTCGTCCTCCTCATCGTCATCCGGGTCATACGGTCCTGGAAGGGGCCCTGCCATGAGAAACCGCGACGATGATCTCGAACCGCGCCCGATGCTTCGTATGGCGCGGTGCACTGCCTCGTCGTCATACTCCCCGATCATTCCTGTGATCGTGGGTGGCTGCCGCTCGATACGAGCAATCCGGACGTGGTCGGTGAGCGTTACCAAATCGCGGTTTTGGATAACCAACCAGGGCGTGCCCGGGACGCTCGGGGGCACGGCAATCGACGAGACAACCTCGACGCCACCTTCGCCTTCACGCAGGCTGTCGATCGACACACGAGCCGGACCGGCCGAGCGGCGAAAATCCCCGATGGCGTCGAGCAGATCGTCGACCGCGAAACGGTGATTGACGCTTGGAATGAGTTCCTCCCACTCACCCCAGACGACGGTGCCTGGCACCGATGTGACGTCGATAGCACCGCTGACGAGAACTCCGGGGTCCTCAGCCTCCATGCCACCCAACAGATTGACGTAGAACCGACGGACGGTCTCACTTGGAGTGGTGGGCCGCTTCAGTTCTGCATCGCCGGTAGGCATCGAACCGACTAGTGCGCCGACGTGGTGGTCGTCGTCGAGGAGACCGGGACAGAAAGGTCATCGCAGGCTGGCGGGTCGACGTCCGGCGGCCCAGGAAGGGGGGCGGCCACATCTGACGTGTTGTTGGCACCGATACCGATTTGCGCACTCGTGACTCCTGTAGCCGTCACATTCGTCGAAAGCGCGCAGGTCGCTGGTGGCTCAGCCGCAACCGGGCTGTCTGTCGAGGCGAGATAGGCCTCAACCGAGAGTTGATCGAACGCCGCGACATTGTTGACCGAGATCGTCGCCGTAGCCGATCCATCCTGGCTCGGACCGCCGACCTCATGGCGCAGTACGGTCCAGCCATTTGCCTCATGGCCCCAGACAGTCGTCGTGAGATCCTCGTTTCGCGGCACTTCCGCACTGGCGACCGATACCGACAAACTAGGGGGACCATTCGAGCTCGTATTGATGGACGCCTGAATGGTGGGGCGAGTCGCACCGGCACTCGCGCCCTGGGAGATCCCCCAGCCCGCGCAAATGAACGCGACGCCGGCGAAGAAGATGCCCGCATAGACAGCCACGCGCTCGGCCCAAAGATTCATTCTCGATCGGTAGGCGTTCACCACAAAGGCGAACGTGCCCAGTAACAGCGCCAGGCTGGCCATGACGAGGAAGATAAATCCCAACGCAGCGGAGTCTCGGATCATGCGGACAAAATCACCGGTGGTGAAGCCGATGCCTGTGAACAGACCCGTGAGGAGGGCGGTGACCCCGGTGAGCGCCTTGGCGGCATTGTCGAGGCTCGGAATCTCTGCGGCGCGAGCAAGAGCCTGAAGCTGGAGCAGCGCCCCTGTCTGGTCGTCATCCGACGGGGCCGGCTGGCCATCGGCATGTTTGCCTAGGGCCTTATCGCCGAGGCTGAGGACGTTCTGTCGCTGATCGGCCGCGTCAGCTGCGCCGCCAACATCGATAGCGCCTAGTAGCCCAGCAACGAGCTCGTTGACTTCACCAGGGTCAGGCATAGGACTCCCCGATCTGAAAACCAGAGAGAGGTGGGACACGGCAACGGTACAGAGGTGGACGACCCTTGACTAGTGGTGTTTCGGCCAAATCACGGGTTGCTCACCGTCGGTGGGTTGCCCGTCGTGCTGCGTAGCCGGCCGTCGTCTCCCGCTCAAGAGCCGGCGAGCGATTTCGGCGGGGTAGCTGCCGGCGGGCCCAAGCCGATTGGACGGTGCTCACCTGAGGTTACGACCAGGGCTGTCAAGGTCGCATGCCGGCCTCAGGGGGGGGATTGACGGACCGGAAGGCCGCTACGAGGACAATCGGGTCGGAGCCCGGTCTCGTCGGGCTCCCGTGCGGCTTCTCCCCCCACTCGGGATTCCGGCATAGCGTGCGGGTCGTAAGGCCCATCATTGTATCCTCCAGCCCAATTATGAACGAGGGTCCTCCAGCCGCACGTACATCGTCGATGCGATCAAGCGAGCTGGCAACACTGTGACGAAACCGCTACTCCCAGGCTGGTTACCTATACGGCCCACGCCAAGACTGTCAGCTTTCGTGAGGCGCATTCGTCAGCGGCAGCCACCGATTGCCGGTCCGTCGGATGTTCGATGGTGCTATCGGCTTCTACTGGGGCGTGAGCCGGATGCCCACGGTGCAAGGGGGTATGTCGATCTGATTACGAATAATGTGGTGACCAGAGATGAACTTGTCGGATATTTCGTGTCATCTCCCGAGTTTCGTGCTCGACTTTCTAGAGCCTATGGGTACTCCAAAGGCGAACCTGTCGCCACGTCCATTGGCAGTCTCACCATCTATGTCGATCCTGAAGACACTGTGATTGGTTCGTTTCTGCGGAAGAGCGGCGCATACGAGCCTGAAGTGACCAAAGTGATCCGGCGATATCTGAAGAAAGGTGAATGCTTTGTAGATTGTGGTGCTTCCTTCGGGTACTTCTCTTCTCTGGCTGGTGTGATTGTGGGACCTCAAGGTTCAGTAATCTCGCTTGAACCCGGACCGCAGAATCAGTCATTACTCCTGCTAAATCTAATGGTGAACGGCATCACGACGGCCGAAGTGCACCAAGTGGCTTTGAGCGATCACAGTGGCATTCTCCGGTATGGACGTTCTGGCGCCAATGGCACAATCTTGGATTTTGATGGAGATCCAAGCCATGTGGGAACCTACGATCTCGTGCGCTCGGTGACGTTGGATTCACTCGTGGGTGCGAGGAAGGTCGACATGATGAAGGTCGACGTCGAGGGAGCGGAAGGAAAGGTCTTCCGTGGCGCTGAGGATTTGCTCAAGAGCTGCAGGCCCACTCTCATATTTGAGTTCTCTCCGCCCTCGTTGGAAGTAACATCCGAGATGAGTGGCGAAGACCTCTTGCAACTCCTAACAGGGATGGACTACTCCCTCGATGTTATTGGCGGGAGATCTGACGAGTTCCGTCGAAGGTCAGTGGCCGAACTGGTCGCTCTTTTTGAAGACGACCCGGGAGATCATTTGGATCTCATTGCGTGTGCTACCTAGAGAGGCGTCTGGGTCGGATGGTTGACCCGACGACCCCAAGGCAACAGACTCCGACTGGGGGGTCCTGCCCTGGAGTGCGAGCTAAGTCGGGAGAGCCCCGGTCGGGGGGCGGCCGCGGCGGGCGTCGCCCCGGCCTGGGGACCCGCCCGCACCGTTAGGGCCGGGTGGGAAGGGCCGCCGGGCGACGGGCCCCCGATCCGGGGCTATCCGTAACCGGCAGGTTCATGTTCGGGCGGTCCCAGGCACGGATCCGGCCCGATCTATAGGCGGTGATACCGGGCGACTCGGTTCCCGTGACAGACGGAGCATCGGCCTCGTAGCATTGACCCTGGCGGGGGTCTGGGGGCGGGCCTGTCGTCGAACGGTTCGACGTGCCCATTACGGGCGTTGTCGCCCCTCTCCTTGGCTCCCACCCGAGCACGCCACCGAGGCGAGCTTGCGACAAACACGTCGGGGGAAACGACAATGAAGAAGCTCTACGCCTCGTTGGCAGTACTGGCTGTGACCGTCGGGGGGGCCTTCGGACTCATCGAAAGCGTGTTTGCTCCCACTACGGCGCAGGCAGCTGGGGCCAAGTTCTGGTCGGTACCGGGCGTCATCAACACCGGCACCATGGCGACGGTCTTCTCCTGCACCAACGGCGGTAGCACACCGGCATCCGTCACCGTCTCCATCTTCAACAAGGACGGGACTGTAGGCCCGACCGGCACCCACACGATTGCAGTCCGAGCCACGCTCAACTTCCTGACGCAGTCGACTGCTGCAATCACTGCTGACATTGTCGTTCCTGCACCACTTGAGGCAAGTGGTTCGGCCCAGATCAGCGCCCCAGCTGGCGTCTACTGCGCCGCATACATCACCGGGGCCGCCTCCGACCCTCCCGCCGTGATGGTTTCCCTGCCCGTCATCGCTGGCATCAAGCAGAAGGGCGTGTAGCCGAAGACCCGACTGGCCGCACATATCTGGCGATCCCGGTCGCATCGTGTAGTTTGGGCGGTGCGACCGGGACGTGCCGCTACCGAGCTGCTTGAATGTCGCAGGCCCCTTGTAGCATGGGAGATATGGCGCAATGCACCGCTCCTGTGCGAGGCCACCGCTCGGCGGCAGCGGCTGCAGCCTGCCCGGCGTGCCGCTATCGCTATTCCGGGTACGGCCGGTCATCGTATTCCTCGTACTCGTCACCGGTCTCGTCGTACGGGAGCAGCGGGTCTTCGTACCGCGGTGGCGGATCCAGTGGCGGCGGCTCGTCCGGGGGGAGGTCAGGACGCACCCGTGCTGGCGGATCGGTTACCTACTCCCCGACCGAGTGGCAGTCAATCGAGCCGGTCGCCCGCAAAGCCGCCGAGCAGGCGGTATCGCACCCGGAGCGCAGAGACCTGTTCCTCTGTCACGCCTGGGACGACCGCGAGAGCAGCGCGGCCGAGCTATGCAACAGCCTGGAGTCCAGCGGAGCGTCGGTGTGGTTCAGCGAGAAGGATGTCCCCCTGGGCACTCTGCTGATCCGCGAGATCGATAAGGGACTCCGGAACTCGCGCATCGGGATCGTGCTGGTCACCCCGGCGCTGCTCAAGAGCATCGAGCAGGAGGGCATCGCGGAGAAGGAACTCTCCGCTCTGCTCGCCACAGACCGGGTGATTCCGGTTGCCCACGGGACGACCTTCGAGGCCCTTCGGGAGGTCAGTCCGCTACTCGCCTCCCGGTCTGGCCTCAGCACCGCTGACTCGTCCCTGGCCGAGGTGGCGGCGAAGGTTGCAGCTGCCGCAGCCGCACTCGGCGACATCGGCGCCTGACGCACCGCTCCAGGCTGCGCCCCGAGCCGGGCCCAGCAACAACGATGACAATGCTGAGCTGCTGCGGAAGGTGTGCAGACAGGGGATCAGGGGCTCCTCCACCGAGGAGCGTGGTCCGCTACAACGGCTCCTCCTTCTCGCCAAGCACCAGCACCTGACACCACCGGTGGGAACAGGCCCGACCGATAAGTGCCGATACCGGCCTATCGCTCCGTGGCATCCTGGCGAAGTGAGCACCGACGAACGGCTCTTGGGGCTGAGTCGGGTCGAGCGGTGTGCTTGGGGCCGCGCGGTCATCACCGCTCAGAAACGGGAGGCGCCCTCGCGCTACTGGCGGGAGCGGAGCCGCTACGGGGCTCTCGGTGCCGCGCATCTCCTGATTGCTCGCCAGCTTCTCTTCCTCGGAGGCCTCGCGACCATCGGAATCTTCGTGGTGGTCGCTGTGGCTGGGCGTAACGGAGACCCCGCCATCGGACAGTGGAGCCTCGTCAGCGCAGCGGTGGTGCTTGCCGGAAACGCCGGACGCCATGGGGCGAAGGCAAGTCGTCTGGGCCGGCAATTCAGGAAGGCGCAGGAGCACCACCTAAAGAGATGAAGGGCCACAAGGCCAAGATCGGTAGGGCAG
>DATGGF010000378.1:0-5341 GCA_035308625.1 Acidimicrobiales bacterium
GAGCGGAGGATCGTCCGGGCTCCCGGCCACGGTGTCGGTGGGGTCGGCCACCGGGTACACCGCGCTGTACAGCCTGCTCGCCGCCTTCGTGGCCACAGCGCTGGCGCTTCCCGTGGCCCTGCTGGCCACCCGCCACCCCCGCCGGTGGTCCGCCGCGCTCGGGCAGTCCACCTTCGTGGTTCAGGCCCTGCCCGGTGTGGTGGTCGCCCTGGCCATGGTGTACGTCACCAGCCGATACCTGGGTGTGCTCTACCAGAGCCCGGAACTGCTCGTCTTGGCCTACGCGCTCATGTTCTTCCCTCTCGGACTGGTGGCGCTCACGGCGTCGGTGGCTCGCGCCTCACCCCGTCTCGAGGAGACCGGGCGCTCGCTCGGGCAAGGCCCGTTGGCCGTGCGGGTGCGAGTGACGCTCCCGCTCATCGCGCCCGGCCTGGCTGCCGCCTTCTGCTTCGTCTTCCTCTCAGCGGTCACCGAGCTCACCGCTACCCTGCTGCTCGTGCCGACCGGGGTGCAGACGCTCGCCACCCAGTTCTGGAGCTACGCCGAGGAGAGCGTGTCCTTCGGCGCCGCGGCTCCCTACGCCGCCACCATGATCGTCCTGTCGGCTGTACCCGCGTACCTCCTCGGCCGCTGGTTCGACCGTCGGGTCCCGAGCCAGCCGATCCCGCTCGAGGCACTGACGTGAGCTCGATCACGTGCCAGGGGCTGACGAAGTCCTTCGGCCGGGCCGCCGTCCTCGACGAGCTCGACCTCGACGTCCCCGATGGGGCGGTGGTCACGGTCCTCGGGGAGTCGGGCAGCGGCAAGACGACGCTGCTGCGCCTGATCGCCGGGTTCGAGCGGCCTGATTCCGGCACCATCGCCATCGGCGACGACGTCGTCGACGCTCCCCGCCGGTTCGTGCCGCCGGAAAAGCGTCGCATCGGGTACGTGGCCCAGGAGGGGAACCTCTTCCCCCATCTCACCGTGGCCAAGAACGTCGGCTTCGGGCTGCCACGCCCCGAGCGCGCCGGCGAACGGGTGGACGAGCTGCTGGCGTTGGTGGGCCTGGCCGACATGGGCCGGCGCTATCCCCACGAGCTGTCCGGGGGTCAGCAGCAACGGGTGGCTCTGGCCCGGGCGCTTGCCCCCCGGCCGACCGTGGTGCTGCTCGACGAGCCGTTTTCGTCGCTCGACGCCGCCCTGCGCTCGTCGCTGCGCTTCGAGGTGATGCAGATCCTGCGCGAGCAGCGCGCCACTACGGTGTTCGTGACCCACGACCAGTCGGAGGCCTTGTCCGTCGCCGACCTGGTGGGCGTCATCGACCACGGGCGGATCCGCCAATTCGCCACGCCGGAGGCGCTCTACGGACATCCGGCCGACGCCTCGGTGGCGCAATTCCTCGGTGAGGCCAACATCGTGAACGGCACGGCCGGCCACGCGGGCCCCGGTGGCGCTCCTGACGCGGACACCGTCGACACCCACTATGGGCGCCTGGCTCTGGCGGCGGGAAGCCGCCCCCTCAGCGGGCCCGTCGCCGTGCTGGTGCGCCCCGAGCAGGTGGCCCTGACCCGCGTGAGCGAGGGCACCGAGCCGGCGGGTGGCGCCATGGGCCGGATCCTGCATCGCGAGTACTACGGCCACGACTCGGTGGTCCTCGTCGAAGTAGGCCCGCCCGAACACCTGCTGCGGGTCCGCGCCTCGGGACCGGCTGCCTTCGAGGTCGGCGAGCGCGTGAGAGTGTCCGTGATGGGATCCGTGGTGGCCTGGGCCGAGAACGACGCCCGAGGCGCCCCCCTGAGCCGGACCTGATCTACGTGGTGGCGGCGAACGTCGAATCGGCCACTCCCACCACCCTCGATCCCACCGATGGAGAACGGCGCCGCGCCTGGACACTGATCGCCGTCACTGTCGCCAGCCGTGGCTTCTGCCTCCTGTGCATCGCCCTGGCCTCGATCCACGAGCACAAGGCGCTGGCAGCCGTGCTCACCCGCTTCGACGCCAGCTACTACCGGCAGATCGCCCTGCACGGCTATCCCGCCACATTGCCGGTGGTACACGGCCACGTCGTCTCCAATCCGGTCGGGTTCTTCCCGGTGTTCCCGGCACTGGTGGCGGCGCTGATGCAACTCGGGCTCCCCTTCGTCCCCGCCGCTCTGCTCCTCAACACGGTCGGAGCCGCGGTCACCGTGTTGCTCATCGACCGGGTCCTGCGCATTACGGTCGACCGGGACGACAGCGCGCGTCTGACGGCGATGTTGTGGGTCGTACAACCCACGGCCTTCGTCTTGACGTTGGCCTATTCGGAGGCCGTGTTCAGCGCCTTGGCCGCCGGGTGCCTGTTGGCCCTGCTTCGGCACCGCTGGCTGTTGGCCGGGATCCTCGGCCTCCTGGCCAGTGCGACCCGGCCGAGCGGGCTCATCCTCGCCGTCTGCTGCCTGGTCGTCGCCGTTCGGGAAGTGATGAAGGACCGCAATCTGACGCCGCTCGTCGCACCGCTACTTGCACCCTTTGGCGTCGTGGCCTACTTCAGCTACCTCTGGGCGCACACCGGCCGAACCGATGCATGGTTCGTGACCGAGCGACAAGGCTGGCACGTCTACTTCGACGGTGGCATCGACAACCTCCACCGTGTCTCGAAGTACGTCCACCAGGGAAGGGTCGATGGGCTGGCGGTGGTGCTGTTCGTCATCGTCGCCCTCGCACTTCTCGTCGTTCTCTTCGTGGACCGCGCCCACCCCCTGTTGCTCGTCTACACCACCGGACTGTTCCTGGTCGCCGTCGTCACCCGTAACGACCTCAGCTCGGTACCCCGATTCCTCTTGCCGGCATTCCCGCTCCTCCTGCCCATTGCCACTCGGCTCCGACGCGTCCCCACGGCAGTGCTGGTGCCCTTGGTATCCCTGCTGGTGGTCGTCATGGGCGGTGCCGGGGCCTTCATTGCGACGCGCGCGCACTACCCACCTTGACGACGCTGCACATGTGGAGGTCGGCGGACACACCAAGCGAAGCCGGCGGTAGGCTTGCCCGTTCACATCGCCTGATTCCCCGGATGGTCCAGTAATGCGATACCCCCGACCACGCATGTCGTGACTCCTCGCGCCTTCCGCACAGTCGCGATCATCGCCTGGTCGATCGTTGCGACAGTCATCCTCGGCGGGTGCACCGGCTCGCCGCGCGCGGCCATCCACCGTGGGCAGGCCCACAAGGCGCACCCACCCCAGGCGCCGGTGGCCACCGCTCCGACATCCTTGTCCCCCGACGGCGTGGTCTCCCAGGCAGTCCTCGCCGAGAACAGGAACCCGGGAACTTCCGCCTGGATGCTCAGCATCCAGGGAAAGGGGTCCATCGAGGGCTTCGGCAGCAAGACCTACGCCGCGATCGGCGATTCCGTAGACCTCTACGTGTCGACGGACGCGTCGACCTTCAGTGTCGTGGCCTATCGCATGGGTTGGTACCAGGGCCTCGGGGCTCGCGCCGTGTGGGACTCTCCGACCCTGCCCGGGAGCGTGCAGCCGGCGTGCCCGGTCGACCCCGCCACCAACATGGTCGCCTGCGACAATTGGAAGCCGTCGCTCACCATTGCCATCACCGACGCCTTCGTCCCGGGGGACTACCTGCTGAAGCTCACCGGCGACGGCGGCCAGCAAGGGTACGTCATGTTGACGGTGTGGGACCCCGCCAGCACCGCGACGTACCTCGTGATGAACCGGTCACTGGTAGAAGAGGGATGGAACACCTACGGCGGCTTCTCGTACTACCAGGGCACCGGCCCATGCATACTCGATACGCAGAACTACCCGCCGTGCAACCGAGCCCGGGTGGTGTCCTTCGACCGCCCCTTCGACGTGCACGGTTCGTCCGATTTCCTGGATAACGAGTACCCCATGGTCGAGTACGCCGAGGAGCTCGGACTCGACGTGACGTACTGCACCGACGTCTGCATCTCCGAGCACCCGTCGTTCCTGCTTCAGCACAAGGCGATCATCGGCTTGGACCACGACGAGACTTGGACGAACAGCGAACGAGTCGGCGCGCTGAAGGCATTGAAGGCGGGTGTGAACATGGCGTTCTTCGGGGCGGCCACGCTGGTGCGCCATGCCCGCCTGGAGTCCTCGCCCCTGGGCCCCGACCGTCAGGAGGTGGACTACCGGGACTCAGCCGAAGACCCGCTCAACGGCCACGGTGACCCGATGGAGGTGACCGGCAATACATGGGGAGCTGCGCCCACCGACTGGCCGTCCACCAGCTTCACGGGCGAGGTCTACAGCGGCTTCGTGCGCCCGGGCCAACCAAGTCAGCCGCTCGTCGTTTGGGACCCTGCCGCTTGGGTGTTCCGCGGCTTGTCGGTCTCGAAGGGCACCTCCTACCCCAACATGATCAACTCGGACATCGACCACATCACGTCGTCGGTGGCGGAGCCGTCCAACATCCAGATCCTGGCCCATTCGCCGATCCCCCTGACGGTGGCGTACACGAATCAGGGCAGCTGGGATGGTTCGACCTACTCCGACATGACCTACTACACCGACCCCACGAGCAAGGGCGGGGTGTTCTCCAGCGGCGACAACGTCTGGGTGGCCGCCTTGAACCAGTGCCCGGACCCCGCCGCCACGTGCTCGAAGGCATTCGCGCGGAAGGTGACCGGCAACGTCCTGTGGTTGTTCGGCCAGGGGCCCGCCGGGAATCGGGACCCCTCGGTCTCCAACGCAGGTGACGTCACCCCGAAAGGCTCGTAAGGGCGGACCGCCGCCCGGGTTACTTGTTCTTTCCCGGCGCGCTGGCGCTGTTGCCCGGCGCGCCGGCGCCGGACGAGCCGCCCGTATCGCACGACCCTTGGCCCTGATGGCCGGGAGCCGAGCCGCTGTTGCCCGGCGTCGTGTCGCAGCCGTTGCCCGAGCCGTTGCCGTTCCCGTTGCCGGGGTTGGTCCCCCCGTGTCCGGGCGCATTGCCGCTGTTGCCCGGTGCGCCGCCACCGGAGGAACCGCCACCGGAGGAACCGCCACCGGAGGAGCCGCCGTTCGAGCCTGGGCCGCCACTGCCACCGGCAGGACCGCCTACCGCCGGGCCCGCCGACGATCCACCCGACCCGGAACCCGAGGACGCCCCACCGGACACGGCCTGACCAGGCGCCGAACCGCCGGCTGGGCCGGAGGTCCCGCCCGTCGCTGACCCGACTGCAGGCCCGGAACCGCCGCCAGGGACGGCGCCCGCGGGAGCACCCTGTCCCGGCGAGTGGGCAACGGCCAACGTCACGGGCCCGCCGTCACTCGAGCCCCCATCGGACCCTTCGTCGAGCGGCGCCGACCCCAGTCCGGTGGCCTGGTGCAGGATCGTGGCGGCCACGTCCTGGCTGACCTTG
>DATGGF010000379.1:0-1567 GCA_035308625.1 Acidimicrobiales bacterium
GCTCGCCCAGCTGCCCGAGGTACGCCGACATCACCGGGCCGACGGTCGCGGACACGATCGTCGTCGTGGCGCGCTCGTACTCGCGGAGCTCGGGGAGCACCTCGCTCGAGCACGCGACGACCGTCCCGGGCGGGAGGGCGCGACGGCAGATCTCCGCCAGCCGCTGCTCGTGGGCGGGGTTGGCGTAGGAGTGGAGCAGGCAGATGGCGACACTCGTGACGCCGAGGGCCGCGATCGCGTCGGCGACCCGTTGCGCCTGCGCCTCGTCGAGCGGGACCACGACCTCGCCCGCGGCGCCGGTCCGCTCCCGCACCTCGAAGGTCCGGTCGAGGGGCACCGGCGGCGGCGCGGGGTCGAAGAACAGGTCGTACCGCTCCTCCTCGACCCGGGCCTGGCGCCCCAGCCACAGCATCCAGCGGAAGCCCTCGGTCCCGATGAAGGCCACCGGGGCGCCACGCCGCTCGAGGACGAGGTTGGTCGCCAGGGTCGTCCCGTGGACCACGCGGTCGATGCGCTTGGGGTCGGCGTTGGTGCGGGCGAGGACGTCGGCGGCGCCGGCGACGACGGCGTCGACCGGGTCGCCCGGCGTGGAGAGCAGCTTGGCGACGGTGAGCGCGCCGTCGGAGGTCGCGAGCACGACGTCCGTGAAGGTCCCGCCGATGTCGGCGGCGAGGACGTGCACTCGTCTGGCCGTGGGGCCTGGGGCCGGGGACGCGGGGGGCCGGGAGGCCGGGGGGCCGTCAGGTCGTGGCGGGCGCCGCGCTGGCGTCCACGAACTCCTTCGGCATCATCTGCTCCGGGAACCGGTACAGGTCGATGGCGTTGTCCCAGAGGACCTTGCGCTTCGACTCCGTCGGGATGAGGTCGGGCTCGAGGCCGAGGAAGTACTCCGTGGCGTGCGGGAACTTCGAGTCCGGGTGCGGGAAGTCGGTCTCGTAGACGATGTGGTCGTCGCCCATCCACCGGATGACGTCGGCGACGAAGCGGTCCTCGGACTCGGTGGAGATCCAGCAGTTGCGCTTGAAGTAGTCGGTCGCCGACATGGTCAGCTCCGGGAACTCGGCACCCGCCAGCTCGAAGTGCTCGTCGAGGCGGTGCAGCCACGACGGCAGCCAGCCACACCCCGCTTCCATGTACGCGCAACGCAGGCGAGGGAACCGCTCGAACACGCCCTGGGTGATCATCGACACGACCGCCGACTGGGCCTCGTGGGGGTGCACGACCGTGTGCCACTCCGTGAAGGACCGGAACCGGTCGGCCCCGGCGCTGGTCCCGTTGAGCCCCATGAACTCGTGGGTGGCGAAGGCGCAGTTGAGGTCCTGCAGCAGTTCGTAGACGGGGTCGTAGTAGCGGTCGCCGAGGTTGCGGCCGTTGAAGGGGTTGGGCCGTGCCCAGAAGCAGCGGGTGCCGAGGTGGTCGTACGCGTACTGGACCTCGTCGACCGCCCGGGTGATGTCGTTGAGCGCCACCGGTCCCGACGCGAGCACCCGGCCGCCGGACGCGTCGGCCATCTCCTGCCCCCATCGGTTGTACGCGCGCACCATCCCGGCCTGGAGCTCGGGGTCGA
>DATGGF010000380.1:0-2721 GCA_035308625.1 Acidimicrobiales bacterium
CTTGAACCGGTCGAGGTCGAGGAACATCACGGCCAGGCCGCGGTCGTTGCGGCCGGCGTCGATCAGGCTGGCCGACAGGCTGTCGGAGAACAGCACCCGGTTGCAGACCCCGGTGAGCGCGTCGTGCTGGGCGCGGTACTCGGCGGCTGACCGGGCGAAGACCTGGTGGAGTAGGTAGCCGACGACGAGGGCCGGCAACAGCGCCGAGCCGATGAGGGCCACGGACTTGTTGGAGGGCAGGCCGAGCACGCTCTGCAGGAGCAGCGTGCCCGGGACGACGAGGGTCGCAGCCAGCAACAGCACGACATGCGGCCAGGTGGGCCGGCCCGAGCGCAGCGGGACCGGCTCGAACGACACACGCTGGGACGGGTGCAGGACGGACCCGCCCCACAGGCACGCCCCCCACAACGACAGCGCGTCGAGTGGCACCGGCGACGAGGAGCGGCCGGCCAGGAACAGTGCCGAGTTCACCGCGTGGCACACGAAGAGGCAGGAGAACCCGGCCATGAGGTAGCGGTAGGCCACCGGGTGCTTCTCGCTCATCGCCATGAGGCTCCCGGTCAGGGCCACCATGACGAACTCCAGAGCGGGCACCGCCATCGACGGCAGCTGCGAGCCCGGGTGCCAGCCGTGGCCCGGAACTACCACCAGGCTGAGCAGGGCGAACCACAGGGCCAGGGCACTGACGACCGCGGTGGTGAACGCTGCGGAAGCTCGCCCGGGCATGCGCCAGTGGATGAGCAGGCACAACCCGGCGATGGCCAGGGCATCGCCGACGAGGGTGAGGACCAGGGCGGGTACCGCCTGAGCGAGGCGGGGAGTGTGACCCACGCCCTCCATGGCCGCACCGGCCACCACGGCCACGAGGCCCAAGCTCAGGACCCCCCACGAGGTCAGCCAGCTGCGAAGCTGGAACCGTCGATGGGTCCACAGCCCGTAGGCGGCGGCCGCCACGGCGACCCCTCCGATGATGGCGGCAGCCAAGACGGCGCTGATGCCCGTGGCGAGGCGGATTGCCCCGGCGATGGCGGCGATGCCGGCAAGTTTCCTCACGTTACGTAACCAGTCCCCCGCTAATAGAGCGCTCCGTGCCCGTCTGCCACCAAGTGTGAGGAAATGAACTCAATGTGTGGTCATCATCGTATCAACGCTCGCTCAACGCAACAATGCCGCCTGACCAGGGAGGATGCCGCTCAGATGGGCAGCCGGGCGCCTGGAGCAGGGCAGGAACGGGGCAAGAGGGGGCTGGTCAGGGCCGGACGAAGGCGTACACGGGCATGCCCAGCTGGAACCCGGCGTCCGCCGGCAGGAAGGGCCCGTCGATGCTGGTCACGTCCTGGCCGTCGGGCTCAGGGCCGGAGTCACCCTCCACGGTGACCACGGCCCCGTCGGGCCAGGTCTCGGCCACGATCCCCACGTGGACCGACGTGCTCGCGTTCTGCGGCCCGGTGCCGAAGAGGATGGCGTCACCGGGGGCCGGGCGGGCCGACCCGGGCAGGACCACCCCGCTGGTCTGGCCCCAGTCGAAGACCTTCCCGGTGAACGCGTACTGCGGGATGCCGATCCCGACCTGTTGCCACACCCATGTGGCGAACAGGGCGCACCACTGCTCGCAGGGGCCGTAGGGGTTGCAGTAGCTGCCCCGGCTCAGATCGGGGTTGGGGCCGATCTGGCTCGCCGCCACGGCCACGACCTGGCCCCCCTGGGCGAAGGCCGGCCCGATGGGCGAGGCCGAGAAGGTGGTGTCGATCTCGTCGGGCTGCAGGAGCCAGTAGCCCTTCCCGTCCGGGGTGGCGGCGATGGCCGCCGCGGGGGAGAAGGGCGGGTTGTTGGGCGTCGGGCCGTACATGGCGGCGTCGCCGAAGGTGAGGACACCGGCGGTGGCGGCGAGCAGCCAGTACCCGGCGTCATCGTGGGTCGGCGCCATCCCCACCACCCAGGTGCCGATGTCGGCGCCCGAGGCCGAGCCGTGGAAACTGGCGTCGCCGTACGAGAACACGCCGCCGTCCGAGGCCACCAGCCAGTAGCCCCGGCCGTCGTGGGTGGCGGCCATGCCGACCACGGGCGCGTCGAGTGGCTTGACGCCCATCGATCCGTAGAACGGCGCGTCGCCGAAGGCGAAGATGCCGCCGTCGATGGCGCTCATCCAGTAGCCCTGGCCATCGGAGGTCCCCGCCATGGCCACCACCGGCGCAGCCAACGGCTTGTCCCCCATCGACCCGTAGAAGCCGGCGTCACCGAAGGCGAACACCCCGCCGTCCGCGGCCGCCACCCAATAACCCTTGCCGTCGGGGGTGGGGGCGAGCGTGGTGGCGGGAGCATCGAGGGCGATGCCGGAGAAGTCGCCCGACTTGGACGCATCGCCGTAGGCGCCGATCCCGTTGCCGGGAAAGCGGGCCAGGGGAGTCACCGCGCTTGCCCGCGCGCTGCGCAAAGCCGAGGGTCCGACGACGGTGACGACCGTGACGAGGAGCACCGTGGCGGCGACCGCCGAGACTCCGGTCCCCACCCACGCCCGAGGACGGCGCACCAGGGTGGACGGTACGTGGACGCGCAACGACCTCACCATCTCCGCACTCACAACGTTGGTGATCGGAACATCTCCGGGCCGACTTGACCGATGCGGCCGACTGGTCGCTTCACCGGCGTACCGGGTCACCAGCGCACCGAGCCCAGGACCATTTGGCCGGTCCAGTTGGTGGAGTCGTTGACCTGGAGGCC
>DATGGF010000381.1:0-5006 GCA_035308625.1 Acidimicrobiales bacterium
CCGACCAAGAGGGCGATGGCGCCCAGGCCAAGGAACAGACCGTTGAGGGCACTTTGAGCGTCGGCCTGGGCGACGAGTGCGGCCGATGGCTGGCTGACGTTCACCTGGTTGGGGTTCTCAGGGTTGGCGGTAGCGGCGAGAAGGTTGTCGACCGTCGTTACCTGGCTGTTCTGGGTGCGGAGGTAGATGGTGGATGGATGCCCGTCGAAGCCCAGGTACTTCTCCGCTGCGGGGTAGCCAACCAGTACGGACGAGTCGATGGCAGGGGCCAGCACCGCTGGTCGGAGGATACCGGCCAGGTAGAGCCACTGGCCGCCGGCCCAGATCCGCTCCCCGGGGTAGATGCGGTCGATCCCGAGCCGCTGAGCGGCCACGGCGCCGAGTACCGCAACGGGTTCTTGGGCGGTGGCCGCGTTGAGGTAGTGGCCTTGGGCGACGCTGGTGGCAACGACGGGGAGGAGGGCAAGAGATGCGGCTTGGACCGTCAGGGAATTCGTGTTGCTCGCAGGGATGTACGGACTGCGATAGGCGTTGGCGCCACTGACTGCCCCGGTGGACTGCACCTGCTCTACCCCCCTGATTCTTTCGATCATGGCCGGCGCCGTGACGGGCAGCTCGGTCGGGGCGCCGAGGAGGTTCTCACCGTTGCTGACGGTGAGCAGGTTGGTGCCGAGCTGGCTGATCTCGTCAAGCAGGCCGGCCTGGGACGAGGCGGATATCCCGAGGACGGCGACGATGGCAGCCACGCCGATGGCGATGCCGAGTGCGGATAGCCCGGCTCGCAATTTCCTCGTGCGCAGTCCCACGATCGAGAGCCGAGCCAGATCGGACAGCTGCAACTGCTGCCGGTTCACCGTGTCGGTTCTCACGGGTGCTCCCCAGGAGACAGCTCAGGCCGCAGTCCTGGGACAAGAGATTGGATAACCGGGCAGGCCTGCTGTTCGGCGCTGACGGCGGGGCCGGTGTCGGCGACGATGGAGCCATCGAGAATCTCGACTCTGCGGGGCATTCGCTCGGCGATGGCGTGATCGTGGGTGATGACAACGATGGTCGAGCCGGCCTGATGGAGCTGATCGATCAAGGCCAGGATGGACTTGCCGGTGGCCTGGTCGAGGTTCCCAGTCGGCTCGTCGGCGAGCACGATGGCGGGCTGGCCGATGAGGGCTCGGGCGATGGCAACCCGTTGGCGTTGCCCGCCGGAGAGTTGCGTGGGGCGTGCGTGCTGGCGCTGGGCAAGGCCTACCAATTCAAGGGCTTCGAGAGCCTCCTGGCGGCGCTTCGCGACGGGGATGCCGGCGTAGAGAAGACCATCGGCCACGTTGTCCAACAAGGTGGAGTGTTCGGACAAGAAGAACTGTTGGAAGACAAACCCGATTCGAGTGGCCCGCAAGTAGGCGACGTCGCCGTCATCCATGGTGGCGACGTCGAGGCCAGTGATCCGCACGTGACCGCTCGTGGGTCGGTCGAGGGTTCCCATCAGCTGCAGTAGGGACGTCTTGCCAGAACCCGACGGGCCGACGATCCCGACAAGCTCCCCCTGGTCAATGCTCAGGTTCACCCCGCGCAGCGCTTGGACGGGCGGTTCGCCAGGGTAGCTCTTGGTCGCGTTGTCGACTTCGAGCACCGGCGTGCCGGCGCTGCCGAAAGCGAAGCCGTTGCCGGCAGCGGCTGGGTTGCTGGCGGGCATTGGTCGCACGGTGCCGGTCATGCGTTCGCCACCGCTACTTCCTGGCCGGCGGCAAGCCGCGGGCTGGTGACCTGCACCAGGCCGGCGGCGTCGTCGAACAGTCCGAGTGAGACCGCCACGAGATGGTTGATCCCTCCTGGGCCGACAACCTCGACGGAGTAGCCGCCGCCGGATTGGGCCAGCAACGCGGTTACTGGCACCGCCAGCGCGCTGGGCACGGTGGCGGTGGTGATGCCAACCTGCACCGGAGCCTGATCCCAGGTGCCGGTGGTGGCCGGGTCCGAAGGGGTGATGCCCACGGGGATGGTCGGTGTCGAGTTGCCCGATGAGCAGGCGTCGGTTCCCGGTGCGACGGAGCTTGAATTCGCCCCGCCAGACCCCTGGCTCGATGGGCAGCTAGCCACGGTTCCCACCGAGGAGACGACCCCTGGGGTGATTCGGTTGTTGGGCAGGGTGATCGTCACCTTGTCCCCGACCGCCACGTTGATCTGTTGCGAGGCGTTCAACGCAACCTGGACCTGGCGGGTGGTTGAGGTGGCTTGCATCACCGTCTGGTTGGCCTGGGCCGCGGTTCCCAACCGGGCAGACAGCGTCATCACCCGCATGGCCGAAGGCTCGAACACCGCCTGGCCGAGAGCCAGCGTGCCGTTCT
Organism: Acidimicrobiales bacterium; assembly: GCA_035308625.1. Classification (GTDB taxonomy): domain Bacteria; phylum Actinomycetota; class Acidimicrobiia; order Acidimicrobiales; family UBA8190; genus DATGGF01. The sequence goes on from DATGGF010000381.1 coordinate 2,340, forward strand.
GGGTGACTCCCAGGGCGCGCTGGAGCTTTTCCAGCGCGGTGGTCGTGGGCGATCCGAAGACGGCTGAGGTCGGGCTGAGTTGATCGGAGGTGGCGTAGCCGAGCCGGACCAGATCGGCGTTGAGTTCGGCCACGTCGGGACCGTTGTCACCGGCCGACAGGGTCCGATAGGCAGGAGTCGAGCCGTACAGCAAGACGACTGGACTGTCGTGGACCCGGTAGATCGCCTGCCCCTGAGATATGACCTGACCGGCCGCTGGCAGCTCGGTATATATCCCGTTGCTCTGATTGATCACCAAGTATGGCGAGCCGTCAGACTGAGCCAGATACGTCAAGGTTCCATTTACCGAGACCGTGGCCGACAGCTCACCCATTTTGATCGTGGCGGTGCTTGCCGGCGGCAACGGCGTGGCAGAGGCGGGAGGCTTCGCGCCCGACGTCGTGACCACCGCACCGATGGTTACGACGACGGCCAGCACGGCTGCTCCAGTGAGCACCCACGTCTTCCGCCTCACTGGGGCTTTATTCCCATCTGGCTTGAATAGATCGCTGAGCACTTGGCCAGCGCCGCTTGGAAGCCAGGGATGCTGTGAGCACCGTTGACGTTGATAATGGGTCCGTCTGGGCTGGGGTCCGGGAAATTGCTGATCCCGTTGTTCCGCATGCACTGAGCGAACTTGAGGGCTGCCGCTTGCTGTTGCGGGGTCCTTTGAGTGCCCGTGAACCCCGATGGCTCCAGGCTTTTGCAAGCACTGAGTGCTTGCCGGAACGCTGGCGAGTTCGTGTTGATTCCTGAGCTGTTCGCAATCCCGTCGATGGTGAACTGACCCGATGCGCTGGGGTCTGGAAAGTTGCTCACCCCGTTATTACGCATGCACTGAGAGAAGGTCACCGCTTGGTCATGGCTTGCGGTGGAGTTGGTCGTGGAGTTGGTTGCGCCGGGCGTGCTCGATCCGCACGCGCTGGCCAAGACGGCAATCGCGACCAGTGCGACGAGCGCCACTGGTCGGAGCGATCTGTTCATGATGGATCGTCGAGCGTCCTCGACTGCGACCCGAATCAGTCTGTGGTGAGCCATCCCTCCAGTAAAGAGAGCACGCTGTTACCAGGGCGTATGCGTTTTTCGATACGCCGACGATACGTCCTCGGCTCATAACATCAACCTATGCGGGTGCTGATCGTCGAGGACGAGCCTTACATGGCTGAAGCCATCCGCGATGGCCTCCGCCTGGAAGCGATCGCCGCCGACATCGCTGGAGACGGCAGGAGCGCTCTGGAGCTGCTGAGCATCAATGCCTACGATGTCGCGGTCCTCGACCGCGACATCCCGAGGCCCACGGGGGACGAGATCGCCGAACGTATCGTCGCCGGGGCTACGGCTCGATCCGTTCCGCCGTGAGGTCTACCGCGACGGACGCTCCATCGCCCTCACCCGTAAGCAGTTCGCTGTGCTTGAGGTTCTCGTCGCGGCCGAAGGCGGTGTCGTCAGCGCCGAGGAACTCCTGGAGCGTGCCTGGGATCAGAACGCAGACCCGTTCACCAACGCAGTCCGCATTACCGTCTCGGCGCTACGCAAGCGCCTCGGCGCACCCTGGATCATCGCCACCGTTACCGGCGTCGGCTACCGCGTCAGCACCCAACGAAACACCGAGCAGGATGGAGGAGACCGTGGATAGAGCGCCGGGCTTGAGCGTCCGCCTCAAACTGACCCTCAGCTACGCCGGCTTCGTCATGCTCGCCGGAGCCCTACTGCTGGCCGCTGTCTGGCTGTTCCTCCTGCGATACGTCCCCGTACGTGCGCTCATCGTCCCCGGCAGCACTGGCACGCCCTTTGTTCACGATGTATTTCCCGTCCGGTCCAACCTCATGCACGTCTTCGCTCCGAAGGCCGCGGAAGTGATGGCGTTCCTACTGGTCTTCGGTCTCCTGGGAGGGTGGCTTCTCGCCGGCCGGATGCTCGCCCCCTTGACTCGCATCACCGACGCCACTCGCACGGCCACAACCGGATCGCTCTCCCATCGAATCCGGCTTCCCGGGCGCAGAGACGAGCTCCGCGAGCTCGCCGACGCCTTCGACACCATGCTCGCCCGCCTCGAAGCACACGTCGCCGAACAGCAGAGATTCGCCGCCAACGCCTCCCACGAACTGCGCACCCCACTCGCGATCACCCAGACGCTTCTCGACGTGGCCCGCAAGGAACCGAATCGCGCCACCGGCGAACTTGTCGACCGCCTCCGTGTCGTCAACACCCGAGCGATCGACCTCACCGAAGCACTGCTCCTACTCAGCCAGGCCGACCAGAAGGCGTTCACGCCGGAGCACGTGGACCTGTCCCTCGTAGCCGAAGAAGCCACCGAGAGGCTCCTGCCCCTCGCAGAGAAGCATGGCGTCACCGTCGAGACCTCCGGCGACGTGGCCTGTACCACTGGCTCAGAGGCGCTACTTCTGCAGTTGACGACGAACCTCGTCCATAACGCGATCGTGCACAATCTGCCTAATGGCGGCAGCGTGTGGGTCACCACCGGAAGCCTCCAGAACTCGGTTGTGCTCACGGTCGAGAACACCGGCGAACCACTCGCTCCCGAATTGGTTTCCATTCTTGTCGATCCGTTTCAGCGCGGCACCGAGCGCATACACAATGATTACGCAGGTGTTGGCCTCGGCCTCG
>DATGGF010000382.1:0-3634 GCA_035308625.1 Acidimicrobiales bacterium
CCGCTGTCGTCCCGCCAACGCCATCCCAAGGCTCTGCGCCACCGTCATCCCGGCCCGTGGGGTGATACCCAAGGCGGTCGCGGCCGCGTCGGCCACCGTGGCCGGGTCGCCCACCGGTCCGAGCTCGATCACCCACACCCCCTCGGGGAAGTCGGGGACGACGTGCGCGGCGAGCTGGAGCGCAAGGCGGGTCTTCCCGATGCCGCCGACGCCGGTCAGCGTCACCAGGCGGTGCACCCGCAGAGCCTCCTCCAGCTCAGCCAGCTCGTTGTCGCGGCCGACGAAGCTCGTCGGCTGGGCCTGGAGGTTGCCCGGCGTAGTGCTCACCGTCCGGAGCGGCGGGAACTCGTTGCGCAACCCGTCCGCCCGCACTTGGAAGAGCCGGACCGGTCCCGACAGGTCACGCAGCTGGCGCGCGCCGAGGTCGACGAGGTCGACTCCACCGACAAGCCCCGCCGCCTCGGCAGCTACCAGGACCTGGCCACCATGCCCGGCGGCCATCACCCGGGCGGCCCGGTTGAGTGGCGGCCCGAAGTAGTCATCACCCCGTCGCTCCACCTCGCCCGTCGTGATGCTCATCCGCACCGGCAGCGGCAGCCCTCGCTGCGCCTCGATCGCAGCCTCCACCGCCGAACGGGGGGAAGCGAACGCTGCGCAGACCCCGTCCCCCGTGTGCTTGAACACGTGGCCGCCCCGTGACTCGATCGCCGTGCGGAGTACCTCGTCGTGGTGGGCCAGAGCCGTCCGCATCTCCTCAGGGTCGGCCTCCCAACGTGCCGTCGACCCCTCGATGTCAGTGAACAGGAACGTGACGATGCCGACCGGCGCCTCCACCGCCAGAGCCTGACACGGCAGAGCGCACGGCGCTCGTTTGATCACCCCGTCACGCGCCTCTGTGCCTGGCGGCGACCACGAGCGTTGCTGAGGTGGCACCGCCCTGGGACGGGTCGGCCGGTGCCGCTCTCAGACCGGTGCCTAGGCGGGCGAGGTGCCGATCTGGCGCGGCTCGCCAGCGACGCAGAGAGTCGTTCGGTTGCGTCGTTCGGTGCCCGCCCGGTGAGTCCCGATCGCCGAATCGGGTACCCTGAACCGCCCCGGCTTTCGTAGAGGGCCTCAAATCGAGGCGACCGCAGCCGAGTGAGCGCAAGCCGCGCTGATCGGCTGGTCGACGAGAAGCTCGGGGTTCAGAGCCCTTGGCACGTGCGTGTCGTCGCGACAAGGGCGAGACCGACGGTCAAGTGGGCTCATCCGCCGCTGGTGCCGCCGATCACTTGCAGGGCGCCTCGGGGGGTCGACCCGGTGACGACCAACGCCCCGGTGGCCTCTGCCACCGCCACCGAGTCGGGTTGTTGCACAGTCGGATAGGTCGTCCGGGAGCGGACTGCGGTGCCGGACAGGTGGAGCCCGACCAGCTGGTCGGTACCGGTGAGGGTGACCCAAAGCGTTGCCCGCAGCGAGTCGTACGCGACGCCATACGGTTTGGGGCCAACGGCGATGCGGGTGATTTGGCGCGGTCCGTGTGCGTCGACCTCGAAGCCCAGCACCGTCCCCCCGTCGGTGTCGACCACCCAGAAGACGCCACCGTCGCCGGTCACGGCGTGGGTCGGGCCGGCGCCGCAGTTCGCACTGCCGATCACCGACCCGTCAGCCCGGTAGGCGGTAATGCGCCGACCGCGCACCCCGACCGCCACAACCGTCGATCCGTCCACCGCGGCGGCCAACCCGCCGGGCTGGAGCGGGGCGGGGAGCACGCCGGCCACGTGGCCGTCTCGGATGACATGGATCGTGTTGGCGAGCTCGTCGCCGACGAACACGGTGCGGGACCCGACAGCGACCGCGTCGTGCGGTTGGCGGCCGACCGGGATCGACCCCAGAACCCCGCCCGAGGGCAGCGCCACCTCGACGAGCTGGTCGTCGGACTCGTCGGGGACGAGCAGGGGTCCGTCCGGTGCGGCCAGGGAAAGGTGCCGTGCGGAGCCGGCCATCGCGACGATCAGTCGGTGGCCGGGGTGGGCCAGGTCGAAGATGACCAGGCCGTCGGGTCGGCGGACGTTGACGGCGACCGTCCCCGACCGGTCGACGACGACGCCTTCGGGCGCGCCCGCCACGGCCACCACCTGACCGGGCAGCCGCGACGCGGCAGGCGGGGACACCGCGGGCTCGGGGGCGGCCGGCAACGCCTTGGCGATCGTCGAACTCTCGCCACACCCCAAGAGGACGCACGCGCAGGCGGCCAGGGTGATGCGTCGGACCACACAGACGACGCTAGGAGACCACACACCCGGGCGGCGAAGGAAGAAACGCTTACGAACCGCTCACGATTCGGGGGAACTCCGGAGATGTGGACTGTTGTGACAGGCTGCGCGGGATGCTGGTCGCTTTCGACATGTTCGGTACCCTCGCCGACACGTCCGGCGTCGCGGGGGAGCTCGAGCTCGTCTGCGGCGAGCGTGCCGTCGACGTCGCCCGCGTGTGGCGCGCGCGGCAGCTCGAGTACATGTTCCGGGTCACGGCGATGGGCCAGTTCCCGACCTTTGCCGAGCTCACCTCGTGGGGACTCATCGGCGCGCTCCACGAGCTCGACATCCCGCTGCCCGCCGCGGATCGCATCGAACAGCTCGTCGGCGGGTATCGCCGGCTCAGACCTTTCGACGACGTCCTGCCGGCTCTCGTGGGGCTGCGCGCTCGGCAGCACGGCATTGTCGTGTTCAGCGTCGGACTAAGAGCGTGGCTGGAGGACCTCGTCGCCGACTACAGCGAGCTCGTCGACGACATCATCAGCGCTGAGGACGCCGGTGTGTACAAGCCCCATCCGGGCATCTACCGCCACCTGCTGGCTCACACCGGGGTGGGGGCGTCCGGTGTGGTGGTCGTGTCGTCCAATCCGTTCGACATCATCGGGGCCGGCACGGCCGGCCTTCAGACGGCCTGGTGTTGTCGCAACCCCCAGGCAATCTTCGATCCGTGGGGACCGCGGCCGAACCATATCGTGGCCAACCTCGTCGAGTTGGCCGAGGTACTCGACAGTGCCACCGGATCGGGCGAGTCGGTCTGAGAGACTGTCCGCGACTCCATGGCCGCCGGGGCTGCGGACCTCGAACAGGTCGAGCAGATGGTCGTCGCACCAGGCGACGAAGTGGCGGAGATCAAGCTCGTAAGCGTCTCGGGTCAGGCCGCTGTAGCCGGCCAGGAACCCACCCAGCGCGAGACGCCTCGGATCAGCGAACGCGGGATCGAAGGGAACGATCGCGGTGGTCGTCGACGTAGATGTCATCGTTGCACCTCCTGAGTCGGCTGAGACCCGGAGGCCGAGGCGACCGCGCCCCAGCAGTCGAACCCACCACGGTAGGACCGTCCTCCCACCGGCGGCCGAGGTGCCGATCTGGCGCGTCCAGGCGGTCGGCGCGCCATGGTTCGGTCGGGCCCGTTCTGTCGCCCACGCCCGCGCCCCGAACGCCGAATCTGAAGCTGTGGGCAGGTGCCGGATGCGGGTCCGAGGGACGGTCGCCGTCGACCATCGCGGGTCTTGTGTCTCGACCTACGGTCAGGTTGGCGGACAGGAGGTCGACACCGCTCGCGGCGACTGGCAAGATCCGGCTCGTGTCGCAAGCTCTGCCTCGCCCCTTGCCGGTGC
>DATGGF010000383.1:0-5990 GCA_035308625.1 Acidimicrobiales bacterium
GGCAGCGTCCGGAACAGTCGCGCCGGCAGCGTCCGGAACAGTCGCGCCGGCAGCGCCGGCCGAGCTCGACGAGCACCGGATGCGGCGGGAGCTTCGCCAGCGCAGCGAGCGAATTGAGCGCAGCCAGCGCCGCGAGCGCGACGCAACCAGCCGACACGGCCGGACGCCAGTGCTCTTCCTGCACGGCTGGGGGGTGGGCCCGAGTTCTTACACCTCGCCGCTGGCCCGGCTCGGTGCGCTCGGCTGCGACGTGACGGCGCCGGCCCAACCCGGATTCGGTGGCCGCGCCTCGCTCCCGGCGGACGACTGCAATTTCGCCGGGTATGCCCGCTGGGCTGCCGCGCACCTCGACGAGCTGGGGGTGGACGAGCCGGTGGTCGTCGTCGGTCACTCCTTCGGCGGGGGTGTGGCCATCCAATTCGCGCACGACCACCCCGAGCGCGTCCGCGCCCTGGTGGTGTGCAACGGGGTCGGGGGCTTCACCGGGAGCGGGTCCATCCCCGGCGCCGTCATCTCCGAGCGACCGTGGTGGGAGTGGGGCCGTCAGATCGGCGCCGATCTGCTCTCGCTTCCCGGCATCACCCGCGTGCTCCCCGCGCTGATCGGCCAGGCCCTGCCGAACCTGGTCACAAACCCGATGGCCATGTGGCGCGTCGGCGAGTTCGTGCGCCGCGCCCATCTGCTCGAAGAGGTGTCGGCCGTGGCCCGGCGGTTGCCCGTCACCTTGGTGTGGTCGGACCGCGACCACCTGGTGCCTAGCGTCGGGTTCACCGCCCTGTGCCGAGCGGCCGGCATCGAGGGATGGGTGGTGCCGGGCCACCACAGCTGGCTCATCGCCGAGCCCCGCCGCTTCGCCGACGTGGTGTGGCGCGCCATGGTCGACGCCGGCGTGCTCGAAGCAAGGCTGGCTGCCGCCGTCTGATCCGCACGCCGGGCCGCGGCGGGACGCCGTAGCCTGCGGGCATGCCACCGCCTTCCGGGCCCGGTGACGCGCCGGCCATCGTGCCCGCCCGCGATGCCGCCACCATCATGCTCGTGCGCGACGCCGCTGATGCGAGTGGCCCGGCGCTCGAGGTGTGCATGCTGCGCCGCCATGTCGACTCCGACTTCGTGGGGGGCGCGTATGTCTTCCCCGGCGGCAAGGTCGACGATGACGACCGTTCGACGGCGGCGGGGGACGCGTCCACCGGGCGCGACGACGTCGAGGCCAGCGACCTGCTCGGTGTGGAGGCCGGGGGGCTCGCCTTCTGGGTGGCGGCATTGCGTGAATGCTTCGAGGAAGCAGGCGTGCTGCTTGCGTACCCCGAGGCGGCATCGCCGGGCGCGCCGCTGATCGACATGGCGGGCGCCGAGGCCCGCACCCGACTGGCCGCCGGCCGCCACGAGCTCAACGCCGGCGCCATCGGGTTCCTCGACCTGTTGACGCGCGAGGGGCTCCGGCTGGCGGTCGACCGGGTCCACTACTTCAGCCACTGGATCACCCCCGAACCCGCGCCCAAGCGCTACGACACCCGCTTCTTCGTGGCCGCCTTGCCGCCGTATCAGGTCCCCGTCCACGACGACCACGAGACGGTCGACACCGTGTGGGTCCGTCCCGCCGACGCGCTGGCCCGGGCCGCCGCGGGGGAGTTCGACCTCATCTTCCCGACCATGAAGAACCTGGAAGCCATCAGCCGGTTCGCGCGTGCCGAGGAGTTGTTGACGGCCGCTGCCGCGGTGGAGCGAGTTCCGACGGTGCTCCCTCGGGTCGTGGCCGACCACAACGGGTTCCGCATCCTCCTGCCTGGGGACGAGGGCTACGACGAAGCGGTGGGGGCGGAACCCGAAGGACGCCCGGGGATCAGCTCGGCCGAGATGGGTGCCATCGTGCGCACCATCGGCGCCGATGGGCGCAGCGAGCGCCGGACGTGAGCGCGTCGGGGACCGAGCCTGTCCTCGACCCTTCCGCCGTGGCCGACCCGGCGCGACCGGTGGCCCTGGCCGCCGGCGTGGTGCGTGTCACCGCGCCCAATCCCGGGATGATGACGGGACCGGGCACCAACAGCTACCTGGTGGGCACCTCCGAGGTGGTGGTGGTGGACCCCGGGCCCGACGAGCCTTCCCACGTCGACGCACTGGTGGAGGCGGGAAGCGGGCGGATCCGGTGGATCGTGGTCACCCACACGCACCCCGACCACGCGCCGGCCGCGGCTGTTTTGGCCGAGCGAACCGGAGCCGAGGTCATCGGCTTCGACCCCCGAGACGGCTTCGAGCCCGACCGGTCCGTGGGCGAGGGTTTCGAGCTGGCGGGCGACGGCTTCTGCCTGCGGGCGCTGCACACACCGGGACACGCGTCGAACCACCTGTGCTGGTTGCTCCTCGGCGAGCAGATGCTTTTCTCCGGCGACCACGTGATGCAGGGGTCGACGGTTGTCATCGCCCCGCCCGATGGCGACATGGCCGAATACCTCGCCAGCCTCCACCGCCTGCTCGAGATGGACCCGCCGCTGCGGTCGATCGCTCCGGGCCACGGGTCCCTCCTGACCGAGCCGCAGGCGGTGGTGGAAGAGATCGTGACCCACCGTCTCGAGCGCGAGGCGTCGGTGCTGCGTGCCCTGAAGACGGCCGGCCACGGCACCGTCGACGATCTCTTGAGCGCGGTCTATGCCGATGTCGACGAAGAGCGGCACCCGGTAGCCCGCTTCTCCTTGTGGGCGCACCTGCGCAAGCTGGCCGACGACGGCCGGGCCCGGCCCACCGACGAGCACGACATCGCCGCGCCGTGGGACGCGGCCTGAAGTCGGTGGGCCTGAAGTCGGCCGGCTGAAGGTGAGTCAGGCCTCGGCCGCGTCCAGGGCCTGCTCCACCTGTTCGAGCAGACGGGCGGTGCACCCGCTCACCTCGACCACGGGGGCGATGTCCTCGGTGATGCGGACGGCCAGCTCGTCGAAGGCGGCAGCCAGCGGGCCTGTGCCCAACGCCACCGGCTCACCGGCGTCGCCGGCCGCGGCCATGTCGGGATGCAGAGGCACGACGCCGACGAGCGGCACCCCGGTCTCGGCGGCCAGGCGCTCGCCCCCCCCTTCGCCGAACAGCGCGTAGCTCGTGCCGTGGTCGCAGACGAACGCACTCATGTTCTCGATCACCCCGGCCACGCGCAGGTGTCCCTTGCGGGCCATGTCGGCGGCCCGGGCCGCCACCTTCTGGGCCGCGAGCGGCGGGGTGGTGACGACGAGCACCTCGGTACGGGGCAGCATGCGGGCCAGGCCCATCTGGATGTCGCCGGTGCCGGGCGGCATGTCGATGAGGAGGTAGTCGACGTGCCCCCAGCGCACGTCCTCCAGGAACTGCTGGACGGCGCGGTTCAAGATGAGGCCGCGCCACATGATGGCGGTGTCCTCGTCGGCCAGGAAGCCCATGGACACCACCTTCAGCAGGCCATCCCCGACGGGCCGCTCCATGGGCACGATCTTCTTGGCCTCGGCCCGCAGCTCGCCCTGCATGCCGAGCAGGCGGGGCACCGAAAAGCCCCAGATGTCAGCGTCGAGCAGCCCGACCGACAAGCCCCGGCGGGCCAGGGCCACGGCCAGGTTGACCGTGACCGACGACTTGCCCACGCCGCCCTTGCCCGACGACACGGCCAGCACCCGCGCCGCGACCGGGATGTCGGTGGCGAGCGATCGGTCCTCCTGGGCGCGCCGGCGCGCCCGGTCCATCAGCGCGGCACGCTCCTCGGGCCGCATCTCGCCCATGGTCACAGTGACGCCCGACACGCCGGGCACTGCCCCCACGCGTTGTTCCACGTCCTGGCGGAGCTGCGTGCGCAGCGGGCAGCCGGCGACCGTCAGCGCCACCTCCACGGCCACGGCCCCGTCGTCCGAGACGTGGACGCCGCGCACCATGCCCAGGTCGACGATGTCGGCCCCCAGCTCGGGGTCGATGACCCCAGCCAGGGCGGTCTGTACCGCCGCCTCGAGGTCAGGGTGCTCGGCCACCAGCGCAATTTTACCGGCAGGCCCGGTTCGGGCCGGCCCCCGGGGCCGGAGCCGGCACGCGGCGGGTAGCATCGTGGGCACGAGGCGTGGCCGCTGGCCGCGCCGCCCCGGCAGCCGTCGAGGTCCCAGGAGGACAGCCAGTCGTGACGACGATGACCACGGTCAACATCGGCAAGAGGCCCAGCCCCATCAACCTGAGCGACACCGCCACGGCCAAGGTGGCCGACCTGCTGGCCCAGGAGGGGAACGAGGCCCTCGCCCTGCGGGTGGCCGTCCGCCCGGGAGGATGTTCGGGCTACAGCTACGAGATGTTCTTCGACTCCGAGCTGGCCGACGACGACATCGTCAGGGAGTTCGGCGGCGTCAAGGTGGCCGTCGACCCGGCCAGCGCCGAGCTGCTCAAGGGCTCGACGTTGGACTACACCGACGGCCTGCAGGACGCGGGGTTCCACGTCTCGAACCCCAACGCCACCCGCACCTGCGGGTGCGGCTCCTCGTTCAGCTGATCGGGGAAGCCCGACCGGGCGGGGCGCCGCCCATCTCTTTCGTCGTCGACGGCCGCCCGGTCGAGGTACCCGACGACGGTGCATCGCTCCTGGAGGTGCTGCGCGACCGTGTCGGCGTGCGGTCGCCCAAGGACGGCTGTAGCCCCCAGGGCCAGTGCGGCTGCTGCACGGTGTGGGTCGACGGATCCCCTCGCGTGGCTTGTGTCACACCGACGCGGCGGGTGGCCGGTCGGGAGGTGACCACGCTCGACGGCATCGACCCCATCGTCCGCCAGCGGTGGGTGCAGGCGTTCGTCAATGCGGGAGCGAGCCAGTGCGGGTTCTGCACCCCGGGCATCCTCATGCGACTGGCCGGGCTGGAAGCCCGTCGCGCCGGCGACGGGCCGCTCGACGAGCGATCCGTGGGCACGGCGCTGGCCGCCCACCTCTGTCGTTGCACCGGTTGGCGCAGCATCTTCGATGCGGCGCTGGGCACGTCTTCCACTGCACCTCACGCCGCGACTCGTGATCTCGCCAACGCCGCTCGGCGGGCCGAGCTCGAAGGAGGGAGCCCGCAGCTGGTCGGAGCGGACGTGGTCCTCGGGCACGGCGGATTCGCCGACGACACTGCGCCCGCCGGTGCGCTCGTGGCCGTCCCCGACGGCGCCGGTGGCTGGGTGGTGGCCGACACCCTGCACGAGGCGAGGGCCAAGGCGGGCAAGGTGCAGGGACGCAATTCGACCGTGGCCCTGCGCCACCCGCTCGAGCTTCCGCCGGGCGACTTCGTCGTGACACTGCGCACCACCTGGGTCGAACCGGGCTACCTCGAGCCCGATGCGTCGTGGTGCGAGCCCGGGGGCGAGCCGGCCACCCCGTTGGCCAACGGTGGCGCCTTCGGCGGCAAGCGCCATTCGCCGGTGGCGGCGGCCGCTCGCCGGCTGGCCGGCGAATACGGCCGGGCCGTGCGGGTGGTACTTGCCCGTGAGGACGTTGTGCGGGCGGGGCCGAAGCGCCCTCCGGTGGCCGCCGGAGTGCGCGCCGACGGCACCGGCATCGTGCGGGTGGCCCGGACACCGGACAGCGGTGAACTCGGCTCCTGGCGCGCCGCCCTGGAGCGAGCGGCGCCAGGGCTCGTCGTCGAGGAGGTGGCGGTGCCCGGGCCACCGGTGTCGGCCGACGTCCGGGCCGCCGGCTGGGCGGAAGGGGCGGTGCTGCGCGCCGTGTGGCTGGCGGTCATCGCCGGCGCGTCCGGACGGGGGCCGGAGGTGACGATCGCCTCCCCCGAAGGCGGGCGGGCCACCGCCACCATGGCGGCCGACGGAGCGGTGCAGGTATCGGTGTCAGCGGGCGACCCGCTCGACGAGGTAACCCTGCGCTCGTACGTGCTGGGGGCGACCCACCAGGCCCTCGGGTGGGTGCGGCGCGAGGGCATCGCCGTGGACGAGGCGGGGGCGGTCCTCGACCTCACCGTCCGCTCGTTCGGCATCCTCCCGGCTCGGGACATGCCCGCGGTCGAGATCGTGGTGGATGA
>DATGGF010000384.1:0-2907 GCA_035308625.1 Acidimicrobiales bacterium
CCTCCCTGCGCCGGGGCCACGCCTGGGCCCGTCCCCTCGCTCTGGCCGCGACGGGCGCGGCCGTCACCGCCGTGACCACATACGTCGTCGTTCTCGGTGGCAGCGCGCCCTACGCCTTCGCCGGTTGGTCGGCCGACCCCACCTCTGCCGCAGCTGGGGAGCTCCAGAGCGCGCAAGCCGTGTGCCTGGCTCGGATCCAGCAGGCCGCCCAGGTCGTCACACAGACCGGGGCCAAGCAAGGTGACGCGGCCGCACTGGCGGGCCTGGCGCCGGTGCTCTCCGATGTGCGCGGGCCGTTCACCGCCACCGTCTTCGCCGGCTCGTCGACGGCGCGCGTCCTGTGCCTGTCGGCACCGGGGGCGGTGTCGCTCCGATGGGGGATGCACGGGCCGGTGGCTCCGGCGCCGGGGCAGATCACCGTCGGCCAGGTCGGGTACGCGGCACGCGATGGTCAGGCGTTGACCATGGCGTTCGGCCAGACCGGCACGGGGGTGACGGGGGTCACGCTCAACCTCGACGACGGCCAGCACATCGCCACCAGCACCGGCTCATCCATGTTCGTCGCCTGGTGGCCGGGTCAGAGCGGCATCGCCTCGGCCACAGTGGCCTCCGCCGACGGCACGACCACCCAACCGCTGGGAGTGCCAGGGCCGCAATCCCCGCCGCCGGGCACGGCCAAGGGCTGATCGTCCGCCTGTCAGTGCACCGGCACCGTGGCGAACACTTCCTTCTCGTCGATGGCCGAGGTCCGCACGGTCACCTTCACCGTCCACTGGCCGGCCAAGGGGAACACCACGTTGGATGCCCGGTAGTGACCGGGGCCGACGAGCGTCATGGGCAGCGAGATGGGCCCGATGCCCGATGAGGAGAGGCTGACCGCCGCATCGAGCTCGGGCACCGCCACCGGTTGCCCGACACGGCCGAGCAGGTACACGTGCACCTGGTTGCCCGCGCCCACCCGGGCCGGGTCGACGATGGTGTTCACCTGGAGGCCGAGCACGGTGAAGCTCTGGCTGAACGGCTGCGCCGCGGCCTGGCGGGCCGGTGCGTCGTTCACCAGCAGCGCGGTGGACACCAGCACGGCAACGACGACCGAGCACTCGGCCAGCGCCGAACGCCGCAGCCCCCGGGGCGGCGCCTGCTCCGGGTCAGCGGCGGCCCCCTCGACTCGGGCCCGGCGGGGACGGGCCCAGGTCCAACGGCCGACGGCCAGCCGCCGGCTCACGGCACCCAGGGCCACGAGCCCGGCCACCAGCGCGATCTTCACCACCAAGGTGCGGCCGTAGACCGTGTGGAAGAGGGCGAAGAAGCTGCCTACCTCGCGCAGGGTCTGCACCGTGCCCGAGGCCACCACCGCGACCAGGCCACCGACCGCATAGGGCGAGAACGTGGCGGCGATCGCCCGCAGGCTCGGCGGGCGCTCGGCGTCGGGGATCCCCGGAACGAACAACGCCCCGAGGAGGACCAATCCGCCCACCCACACCGACGCGCCGGCCAGGTGCACGAAGTCCAGCGATTCGCCCACCACGGGGTTGCCGCTGGTCGATGCGTGCCCGGCCAGGCCCGGGGTGAGCAACAGGCCGGCGCCGAGCACGGCCGCCGCGCCCACGGACCACGCCGCAGGCGCCACGTCGGTGTCGGCCGGGTGCACGAAGCGTCGCAGTACGGGCACCGTCAGCACGAGCAGAGCGAGCCGTAGCAGCTCGACGTGGCCGAAACGCGTGCGCAGCACCGCGTCGAAGAGCGAGAGACTGAAGAGATGCGTGAGCGGCAACGTGGCGGCATAGACGCCCTGCACGGCGATCCCGGCCACGCTGCCCGCCACCAGGACGACCCACGCGCCCCAGACGAGCCGGCGGATCCGCGGCACCCGCCTCGCCCCGCGCCACACCATGAGCAGTGACACCCCGAGCCCGACGAGGACCAACAGCGCGCCGAGCACGGCGAAGCGGATGACCCCGTACACGATCCCGACCGCCAGCCCACCCGAAGCGGCCGCCAGCGCGTGCGACAGCGCCTGGGCGCGACCCGCGTGGGCGGCATTGCCCACACTGAACAGGAAGGCCCCGTGGACCGGATGCGAATCGGCCGAGATCACCCGCCAGGACACCACGTAGGTCCCGTCGGGAAGCCCGCCGGGGAGCGCGATGGCCACCGCGTGGCTGTCGCCACCGGGATGGTGCGTACCCCCCTGGTCGACCCGCTGACCGGCCGGACCGAACACGCGGATCGATCCGAAGTCGATCTCGACCGGTTCGCCGAAATGGAGCACCACCTGGCGCGGGGGCAGGAGGAGGACCTCCGACTGGCTGGGGACGGTGGACTCGAGCTGGGCGTGGGCCGAGGCGGCCGACGCGCCGATCACCAGGGCGCCCGCGGCCAGCGCCGCCCCGAGGGCCAGCCGCAGTGACCATGACCGGAGCCGTTGGGCCGGCTCCCGTCTCCCCACTCAGTCCCCTGCCCAGCAGCCCAAGATCACGTCGGCGACGGTGAAGGCCACATCGGCCCGGCTGGTGGACGGCACGCCGAACTGGGCCGGCAAGGAGGAGATGTCGACGAGCAGCACCTTCCAGTCCTTGCGCACCACGATCGACCCGTTGGTGGTGGTGAAGGCGCCCTGGCCCAGGTTCGGCGCCTTGCCCGTGTTCCCGAGCGTCCGGCCCAGCGAGTCGAAGTAGGCGTAGGTCTCGGGCCAGCTCGACAACTCCTTCACCGACAAGGCGAACGAACCGCTCGGGTACGTGTAGCGACAGGAGTAGAGATGGTCCGCCCAGGTCGGTGTGGTAACCACGGCGTGCAGGCCGAGCGGGGAGGCCAGCTCCTTCTGGGCCTCGGCAGCACACACCATCGTCGAGATGGACGACGGGTCCTTCCCCGCGGGCAACGGCGCGCGCGACGTCGAGGACG
>DATGGF010000385.1:0-2380 GCA_035308625.1 Acidimicrobiales bacterium
AAGGCGGTCAACGTGCGCCCGTTCTTCCCCATCGCCCCCATGCTCGTGTGGGTGATGGGCCTGGAGCGGGCCAAGGCCGGCGAGCTGCCAACCGACGCCGAGCACGACGAGATGCGCCGCCTCCTGCACGAGGCGATGGACGCCGGTGCCGGGGGATGGTCCGCCCAGCGCCTCGAGCCCGCCAGCGGCGCGTCGGTGCAGCGGGACTACGACGGCACCCCGATGACGACCGACGTGATGCACGACGAGACGTGCTACGTGCTCGCCGAGGTGCTCGCCGAGCGCAACGACGGGTTCGTGCAGATGACCTGCGCGCGGGCCGACGGCCCCAGCCACGCGTTCTACGAGCGGCTGGCCGAGATCAGCGGGCGCCCGATCCTCTACAACGTGATCGCGGTGTTCGACAACGACCCGTCGGTGCACCGCCGGGCCCTGGCGTGGCTCAACAGTTGCCGCGAGCGCGGGCTGCGCGTGTACGGCCAGGCGGTGACCACCGACGCCGGGTTCTCGTTCTCGTTCGACGACTGGAACCTGTTCGACGAGGCCGACGCGTGGGCCGATGCGACCACCGGCACGGTCGAAGAGCGGCTGGCCAAGCTGGCCGACCCCGCCCGCCGGCCCGGCCTGCGCGACGCCCGTGTGTTCATCACCACCAGCTCGTTCGCCGACATCGTCGTACTTGGCCCCCGCTCGGAGGAGACCAGGCGCTGGGCCAACCACACCGTCGGCGACGTGGCCGCCGCGACCGGCAAGCACCCCGTCGACGCCATGCTCGACATCGCGGTGGCCGACCGGCTCAAGACCGTCTTCTACACCAACCCGCCCAACGTCAGCCTCGAGTACCTGCAGGAGGTGCTCGACTACGACTGGGCGATCCCGGGCGTGTCCGACGGAGGCGCGCACACGAAGTTCCTCACCGCCGGCCGGTACCCGACCGAGCTGCTGGCCAAGGCCGTGCGCGACCACGAGATGCTGTCGCTCGAATCAGCGCACTGGCGGCTCTCGGCGCTGCCCGCCCACTGCGCCGGGTTCACTGGCCGCGGCACGATCGTCGAGGGCGCGGCAGCCGACATCGTCGCCTACGACCTGGACAACCTGGCCATGACGCCCGTGGAAGTCGTCCACGACCTGCCCGGAGGCGAGTGGAGGCGGGTGCAGCGGGGCGTGGGCTACCGGTACGTGCTCGTCAACGGCGAGGTCACCATCGAAGACGACAAGGAGACCGGCGCTCCGGCGGGGCGGTTGCTGCGCCACGCCCGGTCCTGACTCGCGCCGGCCGTGCCGCCGCGAGTCAGGCGGCGTACTTGCCGACCTTCATCGCCCGCTCGAGCGAGCCACCCATGATCAACGCCTGCTGGTCGAACGGCAGGCCCTGCACCACCTCGGCGTAGGCCAGCGGGTCCGCCATCCCCTCCGGGTGGGGGAAGTCCGAGCCGAACATGAGGTGGTCGACCGGCAGCCCGAGTTCGATCAGCCCCTTCGGGTCGGGCTCGTGGAACGCGTGGATCCAGACGTTGCGGTTGAAGACGTCGACGGGGTCCTCGTCGAACAGCACCGCGGACTTGGCCGACGCCTTCTGCAGCTTGGCGTAGAAGGGCCGGATCCACTCGCTGCCGAACTCCACTGGCATGAACCGGAGCTTGGGGAACCGGGTGGCCAGGCCGTGGCCGATGATCGAGGCCAGCGCGTCGACCAGGTTGTCCTTCTGCGACGACAGCATCGCGAACGCCGGGTTGGCCTGGCGGGCGCCCTTGGCGATGCTCATCTCCTGGTCGCCGATGCCCTCCCACTCGTTCAGGTAGCGGTGGTATCCCGGGTCGCCGGAGTGCATACCGACGACGATGTCGAGCTCCTGCACCCGCGCCCAGAACGGGTCGAACTCCGCCAGCGCGAACGACTTGCGGCCCTGCCAGGTCGGCACGGGCGCCACCCGGATGAGGAAGATCTTGGCGCCCCGGTCGTGGACGAACTCGAGCTCCTCGATCGCCCGGTCGGCGCCAGCGGCCAGGCTGATGATCGGCGTCGAGAAGATGGCGTCCGCGTACACGTAGCTCCAGTGCTCGTGCATCCACTCGTTGAGGGCGTGGATGATCACCACCGCGGTGTTGGGGTCGTCGGCCACCCGCTCCTCGATGGCGCTCGCCAGGGTCGGCCACAGCAGCGTGCGGTCG
Source organism: Acidimicrobiales bacterium (assembly GCA_035308625.1). Classification (GTDB taxonomy): domain Bacteria; phylum Actinomycetota; class Acidimicrobiia; order Acidimicrobiales; family UBA8190; genus DATGGF01. The sequence continues at coordinate 2,172 of DATGGF010000385.1, forward strand.
ATGCCCATCTCCTTCATCAGCTCGAGACGGGGCTCGGGGTCGAAGAAGGCATCGACACCGGGCATCACCATCATCTTGCGTTGGTGGAGGCCCCGCGACCGGTCCCCGAAGCCGGTGCCCCCCTTGGTGATGTCCATCCCCGCCTCACCGGGCGCGGCCACTTTGCCGAACGTCGGGTTGGGGATGTAGTCCGTGATGCGGTCCCGGAT
>DATGGF010000386.1:0-2835 GCA_035308625.1 Acidimicrobiales bacterium
CCGCACCCCGGACTCGATCGCGCGGCGGCTGCACACGGTGAAGGAGCAGGTGGCCGGCGCCGATCCGCTGTCGCGCCTGCATCTGCTCCAGGAGCAGGCCGACCTCGAAGCCGCGCTGGCCCGGCTCAACGCGGCCGACGATCTGCTCCCGCTGGAGAAGGCCTTCGTGAAGGTGGCCAAGGCCTACGGCCGGCGCAAGGGGATCGGGTACAACGCCTGGCGCGCCGCGGGCGTGCCGGCCGCGGTCTTGGCCCGGGCCGGGATCAACCGGGTCGAATGAGCCCGGCCGGGCGGGTCAGCCCGGACGGCTGAGGACCGGGCGTCGCGTCGACGCCGCCAACACCAATGCGGTGATCAAGCCGGCCCCGTCGGTGTTGCCGGTGAGCGCGTCGCACGCCCGCTCGGGATGGGGCATGAGCCCGACCACGTTGCCCGCCTCGTTGCACACGCCGGCGATGTCGTCGGTCGATCCGTTGGGGTTGGCCGCGTAGCGCAGCACGATCCGGTCCTCGGCCCGCAACCGGGCGAGGGTCTCGGGATCGCACGTGTAGTTACCCTCGAAGTGGTTGATGGGCAGGCGCAGCTCGGTCCCGGGGATCGATCCCGCGGTGAGCACGCTGGCCGTGGAGCACACCACCACGGGCACCGTGGTGCACAGGAAGCGCAGACCGGCGTTCTTCTGCAGCGCCCCGGGCAGCAGCCCCGCCTCGGTGAGCACCTGGAAGCCGTTGCAGATCCCGACCACCGGCCCGCCTTCGGCGGCGAAGGCCGCCACGGCACTCATGACCGGCGAGAAGCGGGCGATGGCCCCGGGTCGCAGGTAGTCACCGTGGGCGAAGCCGCCGGGGAGCACCACCAGGTCGACGTCGGGGAGGGACGCGTCGCCGTGCCACACCAGCTCGGCCTCGGCCCCACCCACGAGCGACACCGCCCGCACTACGTCGTGCTCGCAATTGCTCCCGGGGAAGACGACGACGCCGATGCGCCCGCTCATCGGGCTGGGCTCCCGCCGGCATCGTCGCCCACCATGGTGATCTCGGTGTCCTCGATCACCGGGTTGGCCAGCAGGCGGTCGGCCATCTTCTCGACCTCGGCCCGTGCCGCGGCCGCGTCCTCGGCCTCCACCGTGAAGCGGATGGCCTTGCCCACCCGCACGCCCTCCACGCCGGCGAAGCCCAGCGCGGGCAGCGCCCGCTCGATGGTGGCCCCCTGCGGATCGGCGATCCCCGGGCGCAGCCGCACCTCCACCAGGACCTCGAATTTCACGCGCCGGCTCCGTACCAGTCGGCCAGCCGGCGCCCGCAGATGCGCTCGTAGGCGGTGATGTACCGCTCGCTCGTCTCGGTGACCACCTCGGGCGCGAGCGGCGGGGCGGGGGGCGTCTTGTCCCAGGGCTGGGCCTCGAGCCAGTCGCGCACCGGCTGCTTGTCGAACGAAGGCGGGTTGGTGCCCGGTTCCCACTCGTCGGCCGGCCAGAAGCGCGAGGAGTCCGGGGTCAGCACCTCGTCGCACAGGGTCAACTCGCCGTCTACCCAGCCCAACTCGAACTTGGTGTCGGCCACGATGATGCCGTGGGCCTCGGCCGCGCCATGCGCGCGGCGGTAGGCCTCCACGCAGAGGTCGCGAGCCGCGCCGGCTGTCTCCTTGCCCAGGATCTCGGCGGCTTCGTCGAACGAGATGTTCTCGTCGTGACCTTCGGTGGCCTTGGTCGATGGCGTGAACAGCGGCTCGGGCAGGCGGTCGGCCTGGCGCAGTCCCGCCGGCAGGCCCATGCCGTGGAGCGTCCCCGAGGCCTGGTACTCCTTCCAACCCGACCCGGCCAGATACCCCCGCACGATGCACTCGACGGGCAGCATCTCTGCCTTGCGCACGAGCATGGCCCGGCCGGCGATGTCCCCGAGCTCGGCCGCTTCGGGTGGGAGCTCAGCGGGGTCGGCAGTGACCAGATGGCTCGGGGCGAGATCCGACAAGGCGTCGAGCCAGTGCACCGTCATGGCACTGAGCACGCGGCCCTTGTCAGGTATCGGTTCCGCCAGCACGACGTCGAAGGCCGAGATGCGGTCGGAGGCCACCATCAGCAGCCGGTCGTCACCCACCGCGTACAGCTCACGCACCTTGCCGCGGTGCACCAGGGTCAGGCTCACCCCTCCACCTCCTGTATCGCCTCGAGGAACCGGGAGACATGGCGCAGGGCCCGCTCCAGGCTGAACGCGTCGTCCAGCGCGCTCGAGTCCAGTGTGACCTCCGGATCGTCCTCGAGCACGGAGCGCAACGGCCGATCCTCCTCCCAGGCCACCCGGGCGTCGCGCTGGACGATCCGGTAGGCGCTGTCGCGGTCCATGCCCGATCCGATCAGGGCGAGGAGCACCGATTGGCTGAACACCAGGCCGTGCGACACCTCGACCAGGTTGGCTCGCATGCGATCGGCGTGCACCACCAGGCCTTCCACCAGGCCGGCCGCCTTGCGCAGCACGTAGTAGGTGAGGAGGCACGCGTCGGGCAGGACCACCCGCTCGACCGAGCTGTGGGAGATGTCACGCTCGTGCCACAGGGCGACATCCTCCAACCCTGGTTGCACGTACCCCCGAAGTACCCGGGCCAAGCCGCAGAGGCGCTCGGACAGGATCGGGTTGCGCTTGTGCGGCATGGAGGACGAGCCCTTCTGCCCGGAGCCGAATGCCTCCTCCACCTCGCCCACCTCGCTGCGGGCCAGGTGCCGGACCTCGGTGCCGATCATCTCGATCGTCGCCCCCACCGCGGCGCACGCCATGAGCAGTTCGGCGTGGCGGTCACGCGCGATCACCTGGGTGGCCGGCACCGGCGTCAGGCCCAGTG
>DATGGF010000387.1:0-2161 GCA_035308625.1 Acidimicrobiales bacterium
AGCGGGCCGTCCTCCTCATCCGGCGCCGAGCGGCCCAGCCCGATGCGCAGCAACCGGCACACGAGCATCCGGCTGCGCAGCAGGGCTTCGTGGTCCATGGGCCGCAGTGTCGGCGCCATCACCGCGTTCCACAGCACCACGGTGATGGGAGCGCCGCCGAGCACCCGGCGGGGCGACTCCACTCGCGAGAAGAACCGGCGCCACTGGAACCACGGGATGGGGGCGACCCGCGCCATGGGCAGGGCCTTCCAAGGGATGTCGCGGGCGATGTGCCAGGTGACGTCCTGGGCCAGCGCCGCGTAGTTCATGGTCGACCAGTCGGCGCAGCGGTCGAGCGCCTTGTCCTGTTCCTCGGCCCACCGGCGCATGAACGGCGATCCCGGCGCGGCGGCGCACAGCCCACCGAAGAAGCGGCCCACCTCGCGCCCGAAGCACACCGTCCCGGTGTCGTCGAGCTCGTCGAGCAGCCCGGTCAGCGGCGCCAGCGCGATGGTGTCGATGTCGATCCAGATCCCGCCATAGCGCTCGAGTACGCGCGACCGCACGTAGTCGGAGCGGTAATTGGGGGCCGGCAACGCCCGCCAGCGCTCGACGTCGAGGTCGGGCAGCAGTGCGGGTGTGTCGTCCACCGACAGGCAGCGCAGCTCGAGCGGGGGAGCGTGGCGCGCGATCGTCTCGAGGCAGAGGTCCAGGTAGGCCGAGCGCTGGCGGCCGGGACGGTTCTCCCAGTAGGTCCACGCCACGGCGCCGTGCGCGCCGCTCACGGGGTCTCGCTCGTGGGGCGCGCCGATATGCTCCGGCGGTGCAGCTGGCCCTTCTGTTCTGGTTCTACCGCGACGTAGCGGTGTGCCGGAACCGCCTGCGGCTGCTGCGCCGGCGCAACCCGGGCGTGCCCATCTACGGCCTGTACGGCGGGCCCCCGGCCGACGAGAACTCGTTCGGCCGGGAGCTCGGACCGTGGTTGGACGACTTCTGGGCCTTCCGCGACGACGTGGCCACGGACTGGAAGTGGCGTCACGGCGACCTGATGCTGACCCGCTGGTTCACCGCGCGCGGCGAGAGCCTGGAGTGGGACACGGTGTTCGTGGCCCAGTGGGACATGGTGGTCACTGCGCCCCTGTCGGGGCTGCTCCCTCCCCTGGAGCCGGGGCAGATGCTGTTGTCGGGACTGCGCCCCGTGCGCGAGGTCGAACAGTGGTGGCGCTGGACACGCTGGGAGGAGACCTCGGCCGAGTACCGGGCCTTCCTGGCCCATGTCGAGGCCCGGCTGGGCCCGGTGGCCGACCCGATGTGCTGCCAGTTCATCGGGCTCGTGCTCCCGCGCCCCTTCTTCACTGCGTACGCCGGCATCGACGAGCCCGAGCTCGGCTTCCTCGAGTACAAGGTACCGATCTACGCCCAGGCCTTCGGCATTCCGCTGGTGCCCGACACCTGCTTCCGGCCGTTCTGGCCCGAGGACCCGGCCATGGCCGGGGCGGCGCGGCACGCCACCATGCTGCACGCGTGGCGCACGCCGGTTCGGCTGCCGGTCATGGCGGCCGAAGCGCTGCGACCCGGGGGGCGACGGGTCTTCCATCCCTACCACGGCATCTATCCGCACGACCTGCGTTCGCTGTCCGACGTCGTCCGCCGCCGGCGGGAGCCGGCCACTGCGTCCTGAAGGGCCCGCTCCACCGTGTCGGTCTCCCGTTCGAGGCCGAGGAACTGCTCGGCGTGCGCACGGCACCGGGCGCCGAGGCCGGGCTGGTCCCGGCGCCACCCGTGCAGCGACGACAGCCGTGCCGCCAAAGCAGCGGAGTCGCCCGCCGGGACGAGGTAGTCGGCCAGCCAGCCGTTCAGGATCTCGGGGTTCCCGCCCGCGTCGGTGGCCACCACGGGAATGCCGCAGGCGAGCGGTTCCATGAGCGCACGGCTGAGCGGCTCGGGCCACAGGCTAGGCACCACGGCCACGTCGGCCGATTGGAGCAGCGGCACCACGTCGGCCCGGCCGGGGAGGAAGGTGACGGGGTGACCGGTGGCCAGCCGCTCGAGCTGCGCCGTGTAGCGGGCCGAGTCGCCCGGGTCGGCGCCGAGCGACGGCGACCCCACCACCACGAGGCGGGCGTCGGCGACGCCGCCCGTGAGTTCCCCGAAAGCGCGCACGAGCACGTCGACACCCTTC
>DATGGF010000388.1:0-4094 GCA_035308625.1 Acidimicrobiales bacterium
CGGCCTGCCGTCGCCTGAGCCGGCCCGTGCCTAGCGCCCGGAGCGGCGCAGCCGGTCACGGGCCGCGGGCACGGGACGGCACGTCGAGCGGGTGGGATGCGTGCGGGCGAGAGGACTCGAACCTCCACCCCCGAGGGGACCGGGACCTAAACCCGGCGCGTCTACCAGTTCCGCCACGCCCGCGGCGGCCCGTGCCGAGCGGCAACGGGACGACGGGAGCCTATCGGCGGCCTTTGTCGGGTCGTGGGCAACGGGCTCCATGGAGCGGGGGACGGGCCGGGGCCAGGTAGCCTTCGGCCATGGCCTCGACCCCTGTCTTGCCCAGCATGCGCGGCGGCGGCATCCCCGACGCCGCCACGGCCGACGTCTTCCAGCGCCTGCTCAAGGAGCGGATCATCTTCTTGGGCAGCGCCATCGACGAGACGCTCTCCAACTTGGTGTGCGCCCAGCTCCTGCTCCTGGCGGCCGAGGACTCCGAGCGGGACATCGCCCTCTACATCAACTCGCCCGGCGGCTCGGTGACCGACGGGCTCGCCATCTACGACACCATGCAGTACGTCAGCTGCGACGTGAGCACCATCTGCCTGGGGCTGGCCGCCTCCATGGGCCAATTCCTCCTGTGTGCCGGTACGCCGGGCAAGCGCTTCGCCCTGCCCCACAGTCGCATCCTGATGCACCAGCCTTCGGGCCAGATGCAGGGCCAGGCGGCCGACATCGCCATCCAGGCCGAGCAGATCGTCTACCTGAAGCGGATGATGGCCGAGCGCATCGCGTTCCATACGGGCCAGCCCATCGAACGGATCGAGGCCGACTCCGACCGCGACCGCTGGTTCACCGCCGACGAGGCGCGCGACTACGGGTTCATCGACCAGGTGATCGAGCACTCGGTGGCGGGGGCCGGCCGCTGAGGTTCGGCGGCGTGGGCCACGTCGCGACGACGGACCCGGAGACCTGATGACGGAGGTTCAGGCGGCACCAACCGCGGACGCAGCCGAGGAGGCTGGCGCTCGCGGGGTCGCGGACCTCGCCAGCCGGCAGCGCCTGGCCCAGGCCCGGGGCCCCAAGCCCACGCGAGTGGTGTCGGCCCGCACCAGCATCTGGCTGCGCCTACGCGAGCTCTGGCGGTCGCGCGAGCTCTTCTTCTTCCTCGTACGCAAGGAGATCAAGGTCAAGTACATGAACTCGTTCCTCGGGTTCCTGTGGTCGATGCTGAATCCGGCGTTCAACCTGGCTGTCTTCTTCGTACTCTTCACGTTCTTCTTGAAGAACGGCATCCCCTACTTCGTCATCTACCTCTTCTCCGCCATCTTGGTGTGGAACCTCTTCCAGAGCGGGGTGATGAGCGGCACGGGCGTCATGGTGGCCAACTCGGGGATCGTCAAGAAGGTGGCCTTCCCCCGGGAGATCCTCGCCCTCGCCTCGGTGGGCGCGTCCGTGATGTTCTTCGTCTTCCAATCCACGGTGCTCGTCATCTTCATGCTCGTGTTCTGGCACCGCCCCGCCTGGTCGGACATCTGGCTGCTCGTGCCCGCGCTGGCCGCCGTCATCCTCTTCACCACTGCGCTCAGCGTCTTCCTGTCGGCGGTGAACGTCTACCTGCGCGACGTCCAGCACCTCGTCGAGGTGATCCTGGCCGCGTGGTTCTGGGCCATCCCCGGGATCTACGCCTACGGTCAGGTGGCGCCCAAGCTGCACCTCAAGGGTCTGCTTTGGCTCTACTTCCTGAACCCGCTCACGCCGGCGGTGATGACCTTCCAGCGCTTCTTCTACGCCAATGTCACCGCGGTCAACACGGTGACGCACCAGCCCTCCCAGATGCTGGCCAACTATGGGACCCATTGGTACGTGAGCGCCGACCTGGCTGTCATCGCCGTGTCCCTGGTTCTCCTGGTGGGTGCGCTTTACGTGTTCGGGCGCATCGAGGGCAACTTCGCCGAGGAGCTCTGACCGATGGCGGGGCCGGTGGCGGTGTCGGTGGAGGAGGTGTCGAAGCGCTTTCGCCTCTACCACCAGAAGTACCAGTCGGTGAAGGAGCGGATCCTCAACCTCGGCAACACGCCCTACGAGGACTTCTGGGCCCTCAACGACGTCAACCTCGAGGTGTACGAAGGTGAGACGGTCGGCATCCTGGGCCGCAACGGCTCGGGGAAGTCGACGCTGCTCAAGTGCATCTCGGGCATCCTCCAGCCGACCAAGGGCCAGGTGGTGATCCGGGGCCATCTCGCCGCCCTGCTCGAGCTGGGGGCGGGTTTCCAGCCTGAGCTCTCGGGTCGGGAGAACATCTACTTGAACGCCTCGCTGCTCGGGCTCTCGACCCGTGAGGTGGACCGCCGCTTCGACGACATCGTCGCCTTCGCCGAACTGGAGCACTTCATCGACAACCAGGTGAAGTTCTACTCGTCGGGGATGTACGTGCGGCTGGGCTTCGCCGTAGCCGTGAACGTCGAGCCCGACATCCTGGTGGTCGACGAGGTCTTGGCGGTGGGGGACGAGAACTTCCAGCGCAAGTGCATGGACCGGGTCAAGCAGTTCCAGGAGGAGGGCCGCACGATCCTCTTCGTGTCGCACAGCCCCGATCAGGTCCGGGCCATCTGCGATCGGGCGTTGGTGCTCGACCAGGGCGTCCCCGTGGGCTGCGGGACGCCAGGGGAGGCGGTGCGCTGGTTCAGGGAGCGCCTGCTCGAGTCGACCGGTCCCTTGGGCGCATCGGTGTCGGAGGAGACACCCGTCCCGGAGGAGCCGAGCCCGCAGGGCGCCGAGCGTCCGGTGCGGATCGCCGAGGTCACTGCCGACTACCCGGGGGTGGACGAGTTCCCGTATCTGCGCAGTGGCGAGCCACTGACGCTCCGGGTCGTCTACGAGGCACAGCAGTCCATTCCTGAAACGGTCTTCGTCCTCCAGGTGCACAACAGCCAGGGGGACATGCTCGTCCGCGTTGACACCGCGCACCTCGGCGAGCACTTCGACCTCCACCCGGGCCGCGGCGCGGTGGAGTTCGCCTTCGAGTTGTTCCCCTTCGTCGACGGCGCCTATTCCGTGACGTGCGGCATCTTGAGCCGCCTCGGCGGAGAGACCTACGACTGGCGCGAGAGCGTGGCTGTCTTCGAGGTCATGGACCCCGGCCGGGGTGGCGGCCTCGTGAACCTGCCCGTGCGGGTGCGCTTGGAACGCGACGTCCCCGAGTTGCTCTTCGTACCGGATGCCGCATCCGAGCCCGCCTCGTCCGAAGAGGCCCACGCGTGACCCACACCGATTCCGAGCCCGACCAGCGGGCTTTTCTGGCCCAGGTGATGGCGGAGATCACTGACGAGGCCAAGCGCCGCCGGTCGCACGACCTCCCCGCCGGGACCGAGCGCGACCTCGACGAGCTGTTCCTGCGGTACTCGCCGCTCTCGGGACGCGGCGGAAGCGTCACCGCCGCGCTGCGCGTCGTCGACAGCAATGCCATGGTCGACCCGGTGGTGCCGGTGGCCTCCCAGCACGCCGGGGGCGTGGCGGTGAAGAAGGGCCTCCGCTCCTTGAGCCTCTGGTACATGAGCTGGATCACCGACCAGGTGAACCGGTTCAGCTCCGGCGTGAGCCGGGCTCTGCACCTGCTAGCCGACCAGGTGGACGACCTCGGTCGCCGCGTCGACGCCCAGCGCATCGTCGCGGGCCCGGTGGTGCGCGACCCCCGCGCCCACCGGTCCGATGCCTGGTGGGTCGACGAGGCGGTGGGCGAGCTGACGGCAATCCCCGGCCGGGTCCTCCATGCCGCCTGCGGCAACGGGTGGCTGGTGCAGCGCCTCGGCGCCGGTGGGATCGACGCCTACGGGGTGGACCCCAACTCCAGCGCCGACGGGGCTGCCGAGGAGAGCGGGACGGACCTCCGCCAGGAGCCCCTGGCCGACCATCTCGGCGCGGTGGGGGCGGACGAGCTGGCCGGCGTCGTGCTGACCGGTGTCGTCGACGGCGCCTCGCTGGGTGAGCGAGCCCGATTGCTCGAGTTGGTGACCGACCGCCTGGCGCCCGGGGGCACGCTGGTGGTGCATTCGCTCAGCCCCGACGGCTTCGACGCGCCGGACGCGCCGGTCGAGGTCGACCTGGCGCCGGGT
>DATGGF010000389.1:0-5181 GCA_035308625.1 Acidimicrobiales bacterium
ACCTCGGCCAGGAAGGCGTCGATCACCGCCGCCAGCGGGATGTCGTAGACGTCGACCTTGTGGTCCGAGACCAGCTGGAGCAGGACGTCGAAGGGGCCCTGGAACGCGGGGGTCTCGACCGTTACGGCCACGCTCCGACCCTACCGGCTGCGGCCGGCCATTTCGGTGCATTCAATCCGCCAGCTTGGTGACGTTTCCGGGAAGACGCGCCCCGGGCCGTACCATGGCGCGCCATGGCCAGGGTGTTGTCGGGGGTCAAGTCCACCGGTGAGCTCCACCTCGGGAATTACCTCGGTGCGTTCCGCAACTGGGTGGCCGATCAGGACGACAACGACGCCTTCTACTTCGTGGCCGACCTGCACGCCATGACCATCGACTACGAGCCGGCCGAGCTCACCCGGGCCACCTTCGACCTCGCCGTCAACCTCCTGGCCGTAGGCCTCGATCCCGACCGGTGCACCCTCTTCGCCCAGAGCCACGTCCCCGAGCACCCCCGGTTGTCGTGGCTCATGGAGTGCACCGCCACCTACGGCGAGTTGAGCCGGATGACCCAGTGGAAGGACCGCGGCGGCGGCGAGACGGTCCGGGCCGGCTTCTTCACCTACCCGGCGCTCATGGCGGCCGACGTGCTGCTGTACGACGCCGATCGCGTGCCGGTGGGCGAAGACCAGCGCCAGCATCTCGAGCTCACCCGCGACGTGGCCATCCGCTTCAACAACCGTTTCGGCAAGGTGTTCGTGGTTCCCGAGGCCGCCGTGCCCAAGGTGGCGGCCCGGGTCATGGACCTCCAGGAGCCGGCCCGCAAGATGTCGAAGTCGGAGGACTCACCGCTCGGGACCATCTTCCTCCTCGACCCGCCCGACGAGATCGATCGCAAGATCCGCAAGGCGGTTACCGACACCGAGACCGAGGTGCGCTACGACCGCCAGGCCAAGCCGGGGGTCTCCAACCTCCTCGAGCTCCTCGGCGCGGCCACCGGGCGCGACCCCCTTGTGCTGGCCCCCGGTTTCGCCAACTACGGCGCCCTCAAGCGGGACGTGTCCGAGGCCCTGGTCGAGATGCTGGCGCCCGTCCGGCGCCGGCACGCCGAGCTGAGCGCCGATCCCGGCTACGTCCACGGGGTGCTGGCCAAGGGGGCGGAGAAGGCCCGCGCCATCGCCGGACCCACCCTGGACCGGGCCATGCGGGCCGCCGGGCTGCTCGCTCCCCCGGGCGGCTTCGTCTCCTGAGCGGCGGGGCCTTCGGAGCGGCGGGGCCGTCTCGCCTCAGAGGTGGACGCCGCTCAGGGCGCCCCAGAGCCGCAGCTCGCCCGAGAAGAGATGCCCGCCGGCGCTCCCGCGCAGGACGAACAACGCGAAGAGGAAGACGATGAGCATCCCGTAGGGACGGATCCGGTAGTAGCCGGCCAGGTGGCGGTCGGGGACGAGCCGCTCGACCACCGCCGAGCCGTCGAGCGGGGGCAGGGGGATCAGGTTGAACACCCCCACCGCCACGTTGGCCAACCCGGCGGCGAGAAGGAACTCGTAGCCGTAGGGCAACTCGGTGGCGCCGGGTGACAGGAACAGCTGATGGGCCAGGAAGTAGCGGAACAACAGCGCGGCGGCCACGAACAGCACCGCATTGGTGGCCGGGCCGGCCAGCGACACCCAGACACTGTCGTTGCGGGGATGGCGGAGCTTGGCCACGTTGACCGGCACCGGCTTGGCCCAGCCGAAGGCGACCGGGCTGCCGCTCAGGATGAGCAGCGCGGGCAGCACCACCGAGCCCAGGGGGTCGATGTGCGGCAAGGGATTGAGCGTGAGGCGTCCGGCGCGTTTGGCCGTGTCGTCGCCCAGCAGATTGGCCACGAACCCGTGCGACACCTCGTGCAGGATGATCGACGGGATGAGCACGACGACGTAGGCCACCTGGTAGCGGCTCAGTCCATTGGTGTGGACGAGGAAGGCGACGCCCGCGGCCAGCAGCACCACCAGGACGACCCAGGTGCGCCGGGGGTTGGCGGCCGGGCGGCCACCGGCCGGCGGCGTCCATGGACCGCTCATGGACGGACGGGCTTCCCGCCGCTCAGTGCTTCGAGGCGCAGTTGATGCAGTAGCGGGTGGCCGGCATGGCCTCGAGGCGCACCGGGTCGATGGGGTTGCCGCACGACTCGCACGTCCCGTAGGAGCCTTCGGCCAGCTTGTGCAGGGCTTTGTCGACCTCGCCCAACGTGTCGCGGAGGTTGGCCGCCAGGGCCTCGACCTCCCCACGCTCGGCGGTGACCTGGCTCGAATCGGCGAAATTCGAGTCGTAGGTCAGCGCGGCACCTCCCAGGCCGAGCTCCTCGAGCTTGGCCTGCAGGTCCCGGCGCTCCTCTTCGAGCAGGGCGCGATAGTCCACCGTGGGGGCGTCGTTCGCCACAGGTCGAGATTACTTCCCGTGTGTGACCGAAGCGCGCGGATGGGCCTGCTCGTAGGCCGCACGCAGGTGTTCCGCGGTGACCTTGGTGTAGGCCTGGGTGGTGGCGATGGAGACGTGGCCCAGGAGCTCCTGCACCACCCGGATGTCGGCGCCCCGGGCCAGCATATGGGTGGCGCAGCTGTGGCGCAGGACGTGGGGATGGGCCCGTTCCCCCAGCCCGGCGGCCCGGGCTCGCTTGCGCAGGACGATCCACACCCCCTGGCGGCTGAGCCGGCTCCCCCGGGTGTTCAGGAAGACCGCCTCGGCATCACCCCGCCGGGCCCAGTGACGGGGCTCGAGCTCGGGCCGTCCGCCGGGCCCGAGCCAGCGCTCCAGGGCCTGCGACGCCCCTCTCCCCAGGGGGACGAGGCGTTCCTTGTCGCCCTTGCCCAGCACCCGGACCAACCCGGTGTCCGAACCCAGGTCGCCGAGCGACAGCCCAGCCAGCTCGGACACGCGCATCCCGGTGCCGTAGAGGACCTCCAGCACGGCCAAGTCCCGCCGCGACAGCGGGTCGTCGCCGACCGCGGCGGCGAGCAGCCGCCCGACCTCGTCCTCCGACAGGGCTTTGGGGAGCCGGCGGGCCTGCGGTGGTGGGGACAGCTCGGCGGTGGGGTCGGACTGAGCCAGGCCCTCGTCGACCAGGAAACGGTGCAGGCCGCGCACCGCCGCCAGCGCGCGGGCCACCGAGGCGGCCGACAACCCGGCGCCCCGCCGGGCGGCCAGGTGCTCCTCCACCACGGCCATGTCGGCGTCCTCGATGCTGCGCCGGTGGTCGGCCAGGTAGCGCTCGTAGGCGGCCAGGTCGCGCCGGTAGGCGTGCAGGGTGTTGCGGGCCCGACCCTGCTCCACGGCGAGCCAGGTGAGGTACTCCTCCGACCCGCGGCTGAGCGGAGTGCTGGTCACCGGGCGCACCGTCGCGTCCCGGCTCAGTCCCGCTCCAGGGCCGACAACCGGGCCCGGGCCAGCAGCAGGCCCAGCACCGTCTGCGCGTCGGTCAGCTCCCCGCCCGTCACCATGGCGTCGACATCGGCCAAGGGGACCTCGACCACCTCGATGTGCTCCTCCTCGTGGCCGTGGCGGGCTGTGGGCACGGGTGTGAGATCGGTGGCGGCGAAGAGCACCGTCTCCTCGTCGCAGAAGCCAGGGGTGTTGAGCACCGTGGCGAGGCGCTCGATGCGCCCGGCGCGCACCCCCACCTCCTCCTCGAGCTCGCGCCCCGCGGTCACCTCGGCGGGCTCCCCTTCCACGTCGCGTGTTCCCGCCGGGATCTCGAGCACCCAGCGGTCCACCGCCCCGCGGTACTGGCGCACGAGCAACACCGTGCCGCGCCCGGTCAGGGGAACGACGGCCACGGCGCCGGGATGGCGCACGACGTCGCGGTGGAAAACGGCGCCGTCGGGAGCGGCGAAGCGGGCGTCGACCACCGAGATGCGCCAACCCTCGAAGCGCAGCTCTTCGCCCAGGTGACGGAACCCCGGCGCGGGGCTCTCCCCCGCTACGTCCGCCCCCTCAGGAGACGGCACCGACGTCGGCGTCGATGTCGAGCAGGCGCGGCAGCCGGCCCTCGGCCCGGGCCAGAGCCGCCGCCACCAACTCCCGGAACAGCGGATGGGCCCGATCGGGCCGGCTCTTGAACTCGGGGTGGGCCTGAGTTCCCAGCCAGAAGGGGTGGCCCGGGAGCTCGATGAATTCGACCAGTCCGCTCTTGGCTTCCACCCCCGAGCACACCAGCCCGCTCTCCTCCAGCCGGGCCCGGTAGCGCGGGTTCACCTCGTAGCGGTGGCGGTGCCGCTCGGCCACCACCTCGGCGCCATAGGCCTCGGCCACCTGGGACCCGGGCAGCAGCTGCGCCACATAGGCGCCGAGCCGCATGGTGCCGCCCTTCTCCACGATGTTCTGCTGGTCGTCCATCAGGTCGATGACCGCGTACGGGGTGAGCGAGTCGAATTCCCGGGAGTTGGCCTTCTCCATTCCCGCCATGTGCCGGGCCGCGTCGATGACCATGACCTGGAGGCCGAGGCAGAGCCCGAGGCAAGGGACCTCGTGCTCGCGGGAGAAACGCGCCGCGGTCACCTTGCCCTCGATGCCGCGCTCGCCGAAGCCGCCGGGGATGACCATGCCGTCGAGCTGGTGCAGCCGCTCGGTGCCGAGGAGGTCCGGCACTTCCTCGGCCTGGATCCAGTCGACCTCCACCTTGGCCCCGTGGTGGAACCCGGCATGGCGCAGCGCCTCGACCACCGACAAGTACGCGTCGGGCAGGTTGATGTACTTGCCCACCACGCCGATGCGCACCGGGCGCTCGGCCGCCGACACCTGCGACACCACCCGCTCCCAGTTCGACAGGTCGACCGGGTGCAGGGCGTCGTCGATGGCCAGCATCTTGCACACCACGCGGTCGAAGCCCTCGTCGTGGAGCACCAGCGGGATCTCGTAGATGCTCGACGCGTCCACCGCGGAGATCACGCCCTGGTGGGGCACGTCGCACAACAACGAGATCTTGCGCTTGAGCCCGTCGGAGATGGGTTGGTCGGACCGGCACACGATGACGTCGGGCTGGATGCCTCGTCCCCGCAGCTCGGTCACCGAGTGCTGGGTGGGCTTGGTCTTCTGCTCGCCCGACGGGGCCAGGTAGGGCACCAGGGTGAGGTGCACGTAACAGACGTTGTCGCGCCCGACGTCGTGGCGGAACTGGCGGATGGCCTCGAGGAAGGGGACGATCTCGATGTCGCCCACGGTGCC
>DATGGF010000390.1:0-9302 GCA_035308625.1 Acidimicrobiales bacterium
CCTTCACCCCGAGGTTCTTGAGCCGGTTGAGGATCTGCGAGGTTCGCTCGGCGTCCTCCATGGCCAGGCTCTCGGTGATCTCCAAACTGATCTGCGCCGGGTCGACCTCAGTGGTGACGAGGAGCTCCTCGACCTCTTCCACCAGGTTGGCCTGTTGGAATTGGCGGGCCGACAGGTTGACGGCGATGGACAGGGGAAGGTTGAACCGCTCCCGCCATTCCCGAGCTTGGCGACAGGCTCGCTCCAACACGATCCGGCCCAGGGGCAGGATCAGCCCGGTGTCCTCGGCCAGGCCGATGAAGTGGACCGGGGCCAGCAACCCACGGGTCGGGTGCTCCCACCGGACCAGGGCCTCGGCACCGACGATCTTGCCGTCCTCCAAGGCGCACACGGGCTGGTAGTGGACGACGAGCTCGTCCCGCTCGAGCGCCTTGCGCAGCCCGGCCTCGAGGTCGATCCGCTCGGCCGACCGGACGCCCATGGCCTCGACGTCGAAGACCTCGAAGTTCCCGCCCCGGCCCTTGGCTTTGGCCTGGTACATGGCCACGTCCGCGTCGTGCAGCACGTCGTCGCGCGTCTTCTCGGGCGAGGTGAGGGCGATCCCGATGCTCACCGTGGCCACCACTTCGTGGCCTTCGGGCAGGCTCACCGGATCCTGCATGCGGTCGAGGATCCGCTGGGCGCAGGCCACGGAGTCCTCGGGAGTAGCCACCCCCTCGAGAAGCAGGGTGAACTCGTCGCCGCCCAAGCGGGCCAGCATGTCCCCCGGCCGGACGGCCGTCTTCAGCCGGTTCGAGATGGCGATGAGGAGCTGGTCGCCGGCGTGGTGACCCAAGCTGTCGTTGATCATCTTGAAGCGGTCGACGTCCACGAAGAGCACGGCGTGCTGTTCGTCGCTGCGCTGAGAGCGACGCAGCGCGTGGTCGAGGTGGTCGAGGAACAGACGACGGTTCGGCAGCCCGGTCAGCGCGTCGTGGAAGGCGTGGCGGGCCAACTGCTCCTCGAATTGCTTTCGCTCGGTGATGTCACGGAAGACGAGTACGGCGCCGCTCGCCGCGTCCGCGTCGAGGATCGGCGACACGGTGAAGGCCACGTGGAAGGTGGACCCGTCCGACCGGGTGAAGCGGGTGTCGTAGTTGGTGATCGTGTCGACCTTGGCCATGGCCCGCATGGCCGGTGCCAGGATGAAGCTCGGCGCCCGTATCCCGAAGTCGAGGTCGGCCTCGAGCTCGTGACCACGCAGCTCGGGCAGGGTCTTCCAGCCGAGCATCGAGGCGGCAGCCGGGTTCATGAAGGTGATCTGGCCCGAGCGGTCCACCGCGCAGACACCTTCGCCGAGGCTCGAGGTGATGGCCGAGAGGCGTTCACGCTGGAGACGGCCCTCCTGATACAGCGCGGCGTTGGTGAGGGCCGTGGCCCCCACCGCGGCGAGGGCGTCGAGTAGCGCCTGGTCGGCGTTGTCGAAGGGTTCGGCCCGGCTGCGGCCCTCGACGCTCAGCACCAGGGGGTTGTCGGTGATCCCGAGAGGAGCACCCAGCGCGCCCGACGCGCTAGCCCGGTCAGTCAGCTTGGCGTCCACGCAACGAAGCAGCGAACGCGCCGACGACAAGATCGCCTCGGTCGTCTCCTCGGTTCCCATGGACCGGTTGATCTCCAAGGTGGCCTCGAACAGCCCCCGCAGCCGGGTGCGGTCGTGACGGGCTTCGAAGTGCCCGGCGATCATCTGTCGCAGCACGATGAGCGGCACCACGGCGATGGGGAGCGCCCAGGGATAGGCAGAGATGGCCATGGCCGTCGGGATGGCCACGGCCACACTGCCACCGTCGAGGAGGAGGCGGACGTCGATCCCGTCGAACAACACCTCGTTCAACGGGGACCCCAGCGAGAACATGATGGCCGCCATGGCGGCAGAGTTGACGACGAACAGCGTCGCCGCCCCGACGATGGCGCCGACGATGTCGAGCACCGTCACCCCGCCGGAGGCACGGCCGAACAACCCGAACATCGCCGTCGCGGCCCAGATCGAGATGATCATCTGACCCGTGTTGAACACGGTCTTGGGGATGGGACGACGGCGGAACCCCTGCGCCACCAAGGAGGCCACTCCGGCGAGGACCACCAAGCTGACACGAGGGGCGAGCAAGGCGAGCACTACGAAGAAGCCCTCGTCGAGGTGGACCGCCTGGGACTCGCCGTCCAAGTGGTAGATGACCAGAGGCCACAGCCAGCTGGCGACCCACAGGGCGCCGAAGGTGACGAGCACGGCGATCGCGCTGGCGCTCGGCGCGTGCGCATGCCACGTGCTCAGGGCGGAGAGGACGAGCGTCGTCAGGCCGAGCACCCCGGCGATGGCGATGACCCCCTTGGCCTTCCAGGGAAGCTTCACGGCCGTATCCCCGGGTCGGCGGTCATGACGTCACCGGGACCCATCCGATGCCGTTCCACGAGAGCCCGTTCCAAGCCGTCCCGTTCCAAGCCGTCCCGTTCCAGGAGCCACCGTTCCAGGACGCGCCGTTCCAGGCCGAGCCGTTCCAGGCCGAGCCGTTCCAGGACACCCCGTTCCACGAGGTCCCGTTCCAGGAGACGCCGTTCCATGACGCGCCGTTCCAGGACGTGCCGTCCCACCCGTTCGCTCCCGTGGTGAAACCGTTCCAGGAGGTCCCGTTCCAGGAGGTCCCGTTCCAGGACGTGCCGTTCCAGGAGGTGCCGTTCCAGGACGTGCCGTTCCAGGACGTGCCCGACAGTGAGCCGAAGTAGTTCGCGCCGTTCCACGACGATCCCGTCCACCGGTCGGCCAGAGACACCGTGGCGCCCCAGGGAGTGGGGGTCTCGGGAGCCACCTGGGCCAAGTGCACGCTGCTCCCGGGACCGAGGGCCAGAGCGCCGGGAAGGCTCACCATCCCGTGACCGTCGACGAAGGGGTTGGCCACCGGGCCGGGTGCGGCGCCGGCCAGGAGCCTTGCCTTGACGTCGTTCGGCGTGGTGCCGGGAACGTCCGCCAAGACCAAGGCGGCCGCGCCACTCGTCACCGCGGCACTGAACGACGTCCCCGAGCCGACGAAGTTGGTGGCGCCGATCCGGGCCGATGGGAAGAGCTGATCGATGGTGGACCCCGGTGCGCGCAGGCTCACCACCGAGCGGCCCGAAGCGACGACGTCGGGCTTGATCCACCCGTCGGGGCTTGTCGGACCGACACTCGAGAAGCTGGTCATGGTGTCGCCCGCAGGCGACGGGCTGCCCTGATCGTCGAGGGCGCCGACGGTGATCACGAGCGGATCGTCGCCCGGAGACAGGATGGTGCCGTTGAACGGACCGGCGTTGCCGGCCGCGGCGACCACGACGATGCCGGCGTTCCACGCCTGCTCCACGGCTTGGTCGAGCGGGTTCAACACGGTCGAGACCACCGGGACCATGCCGAACGAGAGGTTCAAGACCCCGATGTGCAGGGCACGGCGGTGGGCGATCACCCAGTTGATGCCGGCGACGACGGTGCTCAGATCGGTCTGGCCGGTTGCTCCAGCGACCTTGACCGAGACGAGCCCGGCGCCTGGGGCCTCACCCCGGTAGAGGCCCGATGACGACGACCCGTCACCGGCCACCAGCCCGGCCACGAAGGTGCCGTGCCCATAGTCGTCGGCGTAGGGGTTGCCCCCGCCGGTGAGGTCCACGCCACCGACAAGACGGCCGGCGAAGTCGGGAAGCGGGTCGATCCCCGTGTCGACGACAGCGACGTTGACGCCCTGTCCGGTGTCACCGGCAGCCCAGAGCTGGTCGGCCCCGGACTGTTGGGGGTAGACGGCAGCGGGGGGCCGGTCCGCCGGCACCGTGCTTGCGTCCTGCACCGAGATGGGCTGGTGGGCAAGCGAAGCCATCGCCCCGGCGACGCCATGCCGGCCGAGCCCGGTCCCAGCGGCCAAGGCGGCAGGGGGGACGACGATGGTCGCGCCCAGCGTGGCCGCCAGCGCGACGATTCGGGCACGGCGATGCCGGGTCCCTTCAGGGACCGGCGAGCGACCCTTTTCTCCACGTCGGCCCTGGTCGCCAGTGGTGTGCATGTGTCCCTGTCTCGCCACCCCAAGGCCACGATATGGCCACGTGTTGTGATTTCACAACCGCTGTCCGCGCGTGTTTTGGGGTCGTTGTGTCAGCTCGCCGAGCGATCCGGCACCACGGCTATCGGCGCGAAATCCCTGGTGATTGAGGCGAATTCAGGGGGAATCAGGGGCGCGGCAAGGAAAAGGGGCGAAGGGCCTGACCTGGGACCGGGGCGATTGTCACGGAAGGCGCAATTCCGGCACCCGGTGACGGCCCGGGCGCCGGTGCCGGGTGATCAGTGGATGCCGGCTGCGGCCGCGACGACCAGGCCGAGGACGAGGAGCGATCCGGCGCGGCGCGTGTGCACGAAGGCAGCGGCGGCGAACCACAGCGGCCACACCGGGAACCCCTCGGGCGGGGCGTCCGGCTTGGGCTCGCCAAAGGCCCGCCAGACCGGGACGAGCTTGGGCAACGCCGCCAACACGACCAGTGACGGCCAGGGAAGCGCACCCACGGCCACGCAGACCACGACCACGACGTAGAAGGCGGCCATCATCGCCCGGGTGGCTGCCTGGGCGCGGCCTTCCCCGAGCAGGACGGGCAGCGTCCGCACCCCGAGCGGCGCGTCAAAGGGCGCCTTGTCGATGTGCTTGCCCATGAGCACAGCCGTGCAAAGCAAGCCGTAGGGCACCGAGGCCAACCAGATCTCCCAGGGAAGGTGGCCGACGGCGGCGAAGTACGTCCCGCACACCATGAGCGGTCCCCAGACGACGAAGACGTCGGGCTCGCCCAGCCCCCGCTTCTTGAGGCGCAGCGGCGGGGCGGTGTACGCCACGCTCAGCAGGAAGCCGCCCAGCGCGAAAGCCACGACGGGCCAGCCTCGGTAGGCGGCCAGCACCACCAGGATCCCGAGGTCGACGATGTTGACCATCAGCGCGGCGCGGGCCAAACCGGCGCGGCTGATCATCCCCGACAGCACGGGGTGTGGTGCGTAGAGCGCCCTCGGATACGACTCGGTGTCGGTGCCGACCTCCACATCGAAGAGGTCGTTCATGAGGTTGTTCGAAACATGCGCCAGCACGATGCCGGCGTAGGCGAGCAACAACAGCCCGACCCGGAACCCATGGCGGTGCACCGCGAGCAAGGTGGCAACGGCGCCGGCCACGAGCGTCATGGGCAGCACCGCGGCGCGGGTGAGCACCAGCCAGCGCGCCACCGGGTCGAGCGCCCGTCCGGTGGGCGGGTTGGTCGTCCGCAGGACTTCCACCCAGGCCGACAACCGGCTCTGGGTCGGGGCGGCGTCGCCTGGATCGCGTGGCGAAAGGTGCGGTGCGGGGGCCTCAGTAGTGCCCGAGGAGGTGGGGTCAGAGGCGCTGGCGCTCACGGCCGCCGATGCTAACGAGTGCGGGAACACCGCACCCCATCAGGATGCTGAAACCGCCGGTCCCGACCCGGGAGGACGGGAAAGGCCTGTGCTATGACAGGGCCATGTCGGACAGCCCCGCACACGACCACACCATCGATACCGGCAAGGGCACCTTCGAGCTGAGCGGACTGGGCCACCTCATGCCGGGCATGGCCGAGATCATGCCGCTCGTCGGCACCCGGATCTGGAAGTGCTGGTACGCCGGTAAGGCCCGCAACCAACCATTGGCTCGCTTCCAGCTCAAAGAAGCGGTGAACCTCATGGAGAAGGGCGCGTTCCTCCGCCCCAAGTACCAGGAGAACATGGACAAGTTCGTCAACGAGGAAGTCGCCGCGGTCAAGAAGAGCATCGAGTCCGAGGATTGGGACGGCTTCGAATCCGCCTTCCACGCCATGGTCGACGCGGCCAACGCGTACCACGACGTGTACGACAAGCCCTACCTGCGCTGGCGGATCCCCGACCAACCTCCGCCCGACCTCGACATGACGCCTCGGCCATAACCATGGCCTCCGACACGCCGGCGGCCGGAGTGGCGCCGCTGGCCGGGAAGACAGCCGTCATCACCGGCGCCTCGAGCGGCATCGGGCGCGCCATCGCTGAGCTTCTGGGCTCCTCCGGTGCCCATGTGGTCATGGGTGGGCGAACGGCCGCGGCACTTGACGAATCCGTGGCCAGGATCGCGGCCCGAGGCGGGACGGCCGAGGCCCACACCGGCGACATCCGCCAGGTCGATGTGGCCAGGGACCTGGTCGACCGGGCCGTGCAGAGCACCGGCCGCCTCGACGTCATGGTCAACAACGCCGGCGTGAGCTTCCCCGAGCCCATTCTCGAAGGGGACCCCGAGCACTGGCGGACGATGCTCGAGACGAACGTCCTCGCCTTGCTGGTCGGCTCGCAGGCCGCGGTCAAGGCCATGCGGGCGTGCGGGGCTCGAGGACACATCGTCAACATCTCGTCGGGCGCGGCCCAGCGGCGCGACTCGGGCGTGTACGGCTCCACCAAGCACGCGGTGAACTGCATCAGCGAGACCTTGCGCCAGGAGCTCAAGGACGACCCCATCCAGGTGGTGACCGTCATGCCCGGTGCCATCGCCACCAGCTTCGCTCGCAACTTCGACCCGGCCGTGCTCCAGACCATGGTGGCTGTGGCCGCCGGGGGAGGAGGCAGTGGAGCCGAGGAACTGGCCTCGGTGGAGCTGACACAGGGCGAGCGGTTGCCCGATGAACTGGTGGACGCGGCTCGGGCCGCCATGCCCGACCACCTCTGCGCCCCGGAGGACGTGGCTGAGGCCGTGCTGTGGGCCATCACGCGCCCGCCCACCGTCCACGTGCCCGAAGTGTCGGTACGCCCCAACCGCGACCTGGCGCTGTAGGACATCGGGAGCGGACCGTGGACCACGTCCGCCTCGGTCGGACCGGCCTGCCCGTCTCCCGGCTGTGCCTGGGCACGATGACGTTCGGGCTCCAGTGCGACGAGAAGCAATCGATCGCCGTGCTCGACCGGGCCCTCGAGATGGGCATCACCTTTCTCGACACGGCCGACGCCTATCCCCTCGGCGGCGACCTCTCGACCGTCGGCCGGACCGAGGAGATCCTCGGCCGGTACCTGAAGGGGCGGCGCGCCGACGTCGTGCTTGCCACCAAATGCTTCATGCCCATGGGGACGAAGCCCTGGGACGTAGGCAATTCACGCAAGCACATCCTGGCCGCCATCGACGCGTCGCTCACTCGCCTCGCCACCGATTACGTGGACCTCTACCAACTCCACTTCGATGACCGCTCCACACCTCTCGACGAGACCCTGCAGGCCCTCGACGACGTCGTGCGATCGGGACGTGTTCGATATGTCGGCGTGTCGAACTTCATGGCCTGGCGCCTCGCCCGCGCCATCGGGCGCACCGAAGTGCTCGCCACCGCGCCCATCGTGTCGGTGCAGCCTCGCTACAACCTGCTGTTCCGGGCCAACGAGCGCGACTTGTTCCCGTTGTGCCAGGAAGCCGGCATCGGGGTGATCCCATACAACCCCATCGCCGGCGGCCTGCTCTCTGGCAAGCACCGGCGCGAGGACAATGCTCCCGAGGGGCGGTTCTCACTGGGGAGCGCGGCGGGCATCTACCGGGACCGGTACTGGCACGACCGTGAATTCGACACCATCGACGCACTCCGTCCTATCGCCGCCGGGGCGGGGATCTCGCTGGTGCACCTGGCCGTAGGGTGGGTGCTGGCCCAGCCCGCCGTGACCGCACCCATCGTGGGGGCGAGCCGGCCCGATCAGCTCGACGACGCCCTGGCCGCGGTGGAGCGACCCCTCGGCGCCGACGTGCTCACCCGGGTCGACGAGCTGACCATCGACTGGCGCCGGAGCGACGCCGAGCGCTGAGTGCCGCTCCCGCTCTGCGCCGGCCGGCGGCCGGCGGCCGGCGACCGGCGACGGGCGACGGGCGATCAGATGAGACCGGTCAGACGAGCAGGTGGAACACGGGACTGTCGGGCGGCAGGCGCTGTACATCGAGCCCTGAGCTCGAGATCCGGTCGAGCAGAGGCCCGAGGTCGGAACGCTCGGCCAGCTCCACCCCCACCAGCGCGGGCCCGAACTCCCGGTCGTTCTTCTTGATGTACTCGAACAGCACGATGTCGTCGGTCGGCCCCAGGCATTCGTCGAGGAACCGGCGCAGCGCGCCGGGCTGCTGGGGGAACGACACGATGAAGTAGTGCTTGAGGCCCTGGTGGACCAGGCTGCGCTCGATGATCTCGTCGTAGCGGGCCACGTCGTTGTTGCCCCCGCTCAGCACGCATACCACCTGACGGCCAGCCACCCGGTCGGCGACGGCATCGAGCGCAGCCAGGGCAAGGGCCCCCGCCGGTTCGGCCACGATGCCGTCGTCCTGGTACAGCTCGAGCTGCTCGGTGCACACCCGGCCCTCTTCCACCACCACCAGGTCCGGCAGCAGGTCTTGCACCACGGCGAAGGTGACCGCACCCGGCGTGCGGACGACGGCGCCGTCGACGAAGCCGTCGGCGATGTCGATCACCACCGGGTGCCCCGCCTCGAGCGAGCGTTGCATGGCCGGTGCTCCAGCCGGCTGCACACCGATCACCTCGGTAGCGGCATCCAGGCCTTGGAGGGCCACCGCGATTCCCGACACCAGCCCCCCTCCGCCCACCGGCACCAGCACCAGGCCGGGGGCCCGGCCCAGCTGCTCGACCATCTCCAGGGCGATGGTGCCCTGCCCGGCGATGGTCAGCGGATGGTCGAAGGTGGGGACCACCACCGCGCCCGTCCCTTCCGCGTAGGCACACGCCGCCGCGTAGGCGTCGTCGAAGCTGTCACCGGCGAACCGGACATCTACGAGCTCCCCGGCCAAGGCCCGGATCCGGTGCACCTTCTGCCGCGGCGTGCGCCGGGGCAGGAAGACGACCCCGCGCACCCCGAGATGCCGGCAGCTCCAGGCCACACCTTGGGCGTGGTTCCCGGCGCTGGCGCACACCACCCCGGGGAGGAGCGCTTCCGCATCGAGGCTGGCGATGAAGTTGTAGGCGCCGCGGATCTTGTACGAGCGCACCGCCTGGAGGTCCTCGCGCTTCAAGAACACGTCGGTGCCCAGGCGCTCGGAGAGACGGGCGCTGCGCTGAAGCGGTGTCACTACCCCGAGCGGTGACAGCCGCTGCGCCGCGGCCTGCACATCGGCCAGGCTCACCACGTCGCGCCACTGCGTCGTCACCCCGCTGCAGCGCAGCGACCGGCTGTCGGATCGCTTCGGGGCCGAGATCTATTTGAAGCGCGAGGACCTACAGGCGGTGCGCTCCTACAAGATCCGCGGCGCCTACAACTTCATCGCCAG
>DATGGF010000391.1:0-4819 GCA_035308625.1 Acidimicrobiales bacterium
GAGCTGTACTGCCCGGGGACGCCGGTGGGCGACATCGCGTTGAACGACGCCGAGACGGTGGCGAACTTCTCGCCCGCCACTCCCGCAGTCGGCTCGACGTTCAACATGACCGGCTACCAGACCAGCGTGAACATTCCCGCCGCATTGGTGACGGCGGCGGCCGCGCTGGGCAACGCTGATCTCACCGGTACGGCGGGGACGCAGCTGGACGCGTTCGGTGCCACTCCGGCGACTCTCGCCGCCGGCCCCTTCAACTTCGACGCCCCGTTGAACCAGACCAATGCCGACGGGTCGATCACCCTCAATATCCCCGCGCCGGCCGCAAGTGTGGGGCCGTTCACGGCGACGAATGCCGGGATCACCATCGAAGAGGACTCGAGCGCCAGCCTGACGTTGATCGTCTCCGGTAACCCGCTCACGCTGACGTGCACCGCCTTCCCGAACAATTCGGTGGCGGAGGGCTTCCAGAATCCTCCGGACGAACCGTCGAACTCCATCTCGCCGGTGATCGCCGTGCTCAATGGTGGGACCACACCGCCGACCACGACGACCATGCCGGGTGGCGGCGGCACGACCACCACCAAGCCCGGTGGCGGTGGCACGACGACCACGGCCAACCCGGTGGTGGCGGCCAACGCAGGCAGCCTGGCCTTCACCGGTACTGGGAGCGGCACCAAGCTGATGGCTCTGCTTGGCGCCCTGCTGGTGCTGTTCGGCTTGATCCTGTTGGGTGTGGTCGACGCCCCGCGGCGCATGCTGCGGTCGCTGGCCGTGCTGAACGCGAGCGAGATCCGCGGCAAGGTGGCCGACCGGGTGTCGAAGCTGCACCCGCCGAAGATCCACCTGCCCAAGATCAACGCTCCGAAGTTCCACATGCCCAAGGTGAACCTGCCCCGGGTTCACCAGCCGACGGTGACCCCGCCGGTCGCCGTTCCCCCGGTCGTGGTCCCGCCCGTGGTCGCACCTCCGACGATGGCTCCGCCTGCGGCTCCCCTGCCGCAGACGCACGCCTTCGAAGGAGTGGCGCCGCCACAGGCCTACCCGGCCCCGCGGGTCCAAGGTTCCGTAGCCACGCCGAAGGAGGCGGGCGGCCACCTGGCGTCCAACACCGCGCGAAGCGCGCGGCGCGGCGCCCGATGGCTCCTGGGTCGCTAGCCGCACACCGCCGAGGGGGCGTCGCGTGGGCTCTGCTCGCGCTGGCGCTCATCTCGGCGAGCTGTGCGTCCGCCGGTCTGATCGCCACGGACGCAGCACCAGGACGTGACGCGCTGGCCGCGTCGCGTCCATCGCCGGCTGTCAGCACGCTGTCCCCGGCCGCACCGGCAACGCCGACCCTGTCGAGCTCCGAGTCCCTGGTGGCAACGGCCACGGTGGCGTCGGTCCCGGTCTACCCGTCGCTTGGCGCCGCCACCCCGAACCTCCAGCTGGCCAACCCCATCGCCGAAGGTGCGCCGCTCACGTTCCTGGTCGTCACGGTGCAGAGCGGCTGGGTGGAGGTCGACCTGCCCGTCCGGCCCAACGGCGCACAGGGCTGGGTCCCGCTGGCCGACCTCAGCATCACCTCGGATCAATACCGGATCACCGTGAGCCTGCTCGCCCGCCAGCTCACCGTCTACGCCGGGGGAGCGGCGGTGACCTCCGCGCCGGTCGCGGTGGGGAGCCCCGACTCGCCCACGCCGATCGGGTCCTTCTACGTCACCGAGGTGCTGCGCATCACCGATCCCCAGAACGCATACGGGCCTTACGCGCTGGGCTTGTCGGCCTTCTCCGATACCTACTACTCCTTCGATGGGGGTCCGGGACAGATCGCCATCCACGGCACCAATCAGCCGTGGGTGATCGGCGGTTACGCCAGCCACGGCTGTGTCCGGCTGGCCAATCCCGACATCGCCCGCATCGCCGGTTTCGTGCCGGCGGGGACGCCGGTGAGCATCGGGCTGTAGCTCGAGCCCGCGCCCGGCGGAAAAACGAGCCGGCTCCATCGTTCCTGCTCAGATCGCCTGTCAGCCCCTGGCGCGCCCGGGCAATGGTGATTGTCACGCGGTTGTTTGGCCTGGTGCCCGGGTATGCCGATCCTTCTGCTGCAAAGCATCACGGCATCGAGGGGAGGACCAGTGACCCTGGTCGAGAGCAGGGAGTGGGCACAGTTCGACGGACGGACCGACGGGGCCCGTCTGCACGCAACTGGTGCCGTGCTGTTCGCCACCCTCGAGCTGACACGGCCCAACCTGGTCAGCATGGTCGGCACATGGCCCGGTGCGCAGGACCCGCCGGGGCACCGTGGGCGCCGGGCGCGCGTCGGTTCGGGTGCCGCTCGCTGCGCCTCGTGGCTTCTGGGCCGCTGAGCCCGACCCCCGGTCGCTTCAGAATTCGGCAAGCACCGCGGCACGCGCCCGCGCCGCGCCTGCGCCTCAGTGCGCGGTGACCGGCTCCGAAGACGTACCGAGCTCGGAACGGAACCACGCCACCGTGGCAGCCAGCCCGGCCTCCAGGGCCACGGGCTCCACGGATGGGAACAGGGCACGCAGCTTCGACTGGTCCGCCTGTGAGTCCCGGACGTCACCCGGCCTCGGGTCCTCGTGGTGCACGGTCAACGGTGAGCCCACCACGGTGCTCAGAACCTCGACCAGCTCCAGTACCGACGAGCGGCCCCCGAAGGCGAGGTTTACCGGCCCCGGCGCGGTGACCCCGCGACGGACGGCGTCCACCAGCACGGCCACCACGCTGCCCACGTAGGTGAAGTCCCGTGTCTGTTTCCCGTCGCCGTGCACCGGCAGAGCGGCGCCGGCGATCGCAGCCGACACGAAGGCCGGGACCACGGCGGCATAGGCGTGGTCAGCCCGCTGGAGTGGGCCGAAGACGTTGAAGAAGCGGAACGGGAGCACCGGCAAGCCGAAGGAACTGGCGAAGGCCAACGTGTAGGCCTCGGACGCCAGCTTGCTGGCGGCATAGGGGCTGAGGGGTAGCGCCGGCAGGTCCTCGGAGGCGGGCAGGGTGCGGTTGGCGCCGTAGACCGACGACGAGGAGGCCACCACTACATGGGGCCGGCCGGCCGCCGCGGCGGCCTGGAGCACCCGCAGGGTCCCGGTGGCGTTGGTCTCGTGGGTCGACACCGGATCCTCGATCGACCGGGCCACCGACGGCCGGGCCGCCAGGTGCACCACACTCTGCGCCCCGGGCAGCACACGGGCCAGCAACCCCGTGTCGAGTATCGAACCCTCGACCAGCTCCACTCCGGCCATGCCGGCCAGGTTCTCCGTCCGCCCGCTGGACAGGTCGTCCAGAGCCACCACCTCGGCGCCCGCGGACAACAGGGCCTGGCACAGGTTGGCGCCGATGAACCCGGCGCCACCGGTGACGACGATGCGACCCAGAGCCGACTCGGTCACCGGCGGCGGGGACCCCATGGACGCAGTCTCACAGGGTTTCGACGTTGTCCCCCGACAGGCGATGGCGAGTGTCGAGGACGAACCGGGCGTGGCGCCCGATGGCGTCGTAGTCGAAGGCGTCGTGGTCGGTCACGAGCACCACGGCGTCGGCGGCGGCCAACTCGGCCGGATTGGCGTCCACCGCCGTCCCCGGGATCTCCCGCAGCGGGACGTGCGGATCCGCCACCCGGACGTCGGCCCCCAGTTGGGCCAGGCTCTCGGCAATGGCCAGGCCCGGAGCGGTACGGGCATCCCCGGTGTTGCGCTTGTAGGCGATGCCGAGCACGAGCACCCGTGAGCCGCGCACCGCCCGCCCCAACCGGTTGAGGGCCAGCACCAGCCGGCCCACCACGTAGTCGGGCATGTGGTCGTTGACGTCGTTGGCCAGCTCCACGAAGCGGAAGGACCGGCCCAGACGCCGGCGCACCGTCCATGACAGGTAGCTCGGGTCGATGGGCAGGCAGTGGCCCCCCACTCCGGGCCCCGGGGTGAAGCGCATGAAGCCGAAGGGCTTCGTCGCCGCCGCGTCGATCGCTTCCCAGATGTCGATGTCGAGGTCGCCGGCGAACATGGCGAGCTCGTTCACCAGCGCCACGTTCACGTGGCGGAAAGTGTTCTCGAGCAGCTTGGTCAGTTCGGCCACACGCGTGTTCGACACCGGCACGGTCTGCTCGACCAGCCGGTCGAAGAAGGCCCGCACCGCGGCCAGCGACGCCTCGTCGATACCGGAGACGACCTTGGGGATGCGGTCGAACGGCCACTGCGGGTTGCCCGGGTCCAGGCGCTCGGGGCTGTAGCCGACATGGAAGTCCTCGCCGGCCAGCAGGCCCGACCCGGCTTCGAGGATGGGGGCGACCAGCTCCTCGGTGGTGCCCGGGTACGTGGTCGACTCGAGGATCACCGTGGCCGCGGTCTTGAGGTGCGGGGCGAGCGCCTCGGCCGCGCCCCGCACGTGCCCGAGGTCGGGGACGCCCTCGGTGAGCGGGGTGGGGACGTCGATGACAGCCACGTCGAACCCCGCGCACCTAGCGGCGTCGACGGTGGCCCGGTAGCGGCCGCTCTCCAAGGCGGCCGACAGCACGTGGTCGGGTACGTCCTCGATGCCCGCGTGCCCGGCCTCGAGCTCCTTGACGCGGGCCTCGTCGCTGTCGAGGCCGACGACGTCGAAGCCGGCGGCCACCGCCCGCATGGCGAGCGGCAGTCCTACGTACCCCTGCCCGACGACGACGAGCTTCTCCATGGTGCTCGGTGCTCCCGGGGGGTGGTTCAGGGCTGCAGGCGCACCGACTCGGGGCTCTCCCCGGTCAGCGCGTGCGAGCCGTTGCCGTTGGCGTGGGCGCCGTTGCCGTTGGCATGGTGGCCGTTGCCGTTCTCGTCGGCATGGTGGCCGT
>DATGGF010000392.1:0-4627 GCA_035308625.1 Acidimicrobiales bacterium
CACCCTGGATTGCGACTCGTCATGACGGAGCAGCCTGGAGTGTGGTGGCCGTATCTCCTCAATGAAATGGACTCTATCCATTTGCTTATGAAAGAGCAGGGTAACGATATTCCAAGTTTCGATTACCCCGCACGACGGGTCGGATCGGCTCCATTCGCTCAGAAGCTTCCGACGCTACCTCGTCGGCCTAGCGACTACTTTCGGGAGAACGTATTTGTAGGCGCGAGCTTCTTGGCACACTTTGAAGCCGAAGCGGCATTGGCTGAAGACATGGTATCGAACATAATGTGGGGCTCCGACTATCCGCACCAAGAGGGTACTTGGCAGTACCGGGAAGATGAGATGTCGGTCACAAAGGTGGCTCTACAACACACGTTCTTCGAACTGCCAGGCGACGCTGTGCGTATGATGGCGGGGGAGAACGCAGCGCGATGCTATGGGCTCGATATCGACGAACTGGCACGTGTTGCGGAGGCGATAGCTGCTCCAACGTTGCAAGACCTCGCGGAGAGACCGGCCGACCTGCCGTCCATCGACTGGTGGGGTGGCTACGCATTCAGACGAATGGGGCCGTGGAGCTAGCGAGGAAAGGCGCGTTCCGAGGCTATTTGCCTAGGGCCGCGCAAGGTGTTGGAGAACGTCAGTGCTGCCCGACTCGCGGGAGTGGTGTCGCGCTCGACCAGGACGCATACGCAGGCGGGTGAGGAGGTTGTAGATGGAGTTCGGCATCTTCATACAGAGCTTCGTCCCGGAGTTCCGGCGGAGCAAGGACCCAGACGCGGAGCATCGAAGGTTGCTACGCGACGTCGAGCTCGCCCAAGCTGCTGACCGAGCTGGTTTCAAGTACATTTGGGTTGTCGAGCACCATTTTCTTGACGAGTACTCCCACCTCTCCGCGAATGATGTCATGTTGGGCTACCTCGCCTGCTGTACCGACCGCATCCACATCGGTTCGGGTATCTTCAACCCGTTGCCGATGGTGAACCACCCCGCGAAGGTGGCCGAGCGGGTGGCGATGCTCGACCACCTTTCGGACGGCCGCTTCGAGTTCGGCACCGGCCGGGGAGCAGGCAGCCACGAGATCCTGGGCTTCCTCCAGCAGGCCGTCGAGCTCAGCGCCGGCTCCAAGGACCTGAGCATCACCAAGGAGATCTGGGAAGAGACCATCGGCGAGTTCCCGAAGATGTGGATGCAGGACACCTACGAGGGCCACGAGGGGAAGTGGTGGTCCCTCCCGCCCCGCAAGGTGCTCCCGAAGCCCTACAAGAAGCCGCACCCGGCCATGTGGTACGCCGCTGGCAACACGACCAGCTACGCCATGGCCGCCCGCAAGGGCTTGGGCGTCCTCGGGTTCTCGGTCGGCAACATCGAGGAGCTCGAGCCCGTCCTCACCGCGTACAAGAAGGAGATCGTCAACGCCGAGCCCGTCGGCGCCTTCGTCAACGACAACGTGATGGTCACCAGCGCCGCGTACGTCGCCAAGGACCATGACACCGCCGTCAGGTCGGCGGTCGACGCCCGGATGAACTACCTCCAGAGCAACGTCTTCCGGTACCACGACACCTTCCCCCACCCTGAGGCGGTGCCGTACTGGCCCGACCTGATCCCCGACTACACCCCCGAGACCATCGAGTACCTGTCAAGCACCGGCGCGGTCGTCTGCGGCGACCCGGACGAGGCCCTCGCCCAGTGCCGCCGCTGGGAGGCCGCCGGCTGCGACCAGCTGGTGTTCGGGTCGGGCATGGCGTCGCTGGAGGACGAGCTCGAGACCATCCGGATCTTCGGCGAGTACATCATCCCGAAGATCGACACCGACCCCGTCCACCGCACCGACCGCTTCCGGGACGCGGCCGCGAAGGGCCTGGGGCTCTAGCTACCCTGAGGCCTCACAAGGGGGGAACATGAGCGACACGAGGCTGGAGCAATTCAAGGCTGACATCGCCGATATGCGGATCCGGGACCCGTCGGTCGGCCGCGACACGGTGCTGCTGTGGGTCGGCGTCGCCGGCCTGGTCGCCGGCATCGCCATCGCGGTGATCGCGTACTTCCTCTCGCACAACACCTCGTCGGCCCTCGACCAGGGTGACGACCACATCATCGCCCTGATCGGAGTGACGGTCTCGATCGCCGGGGCCGCGGTCTTCCTGCGCTACTCGCTCGCGTCGTTCCTGCGGTTCTGGTTGGCCCGGCTGATCTACGAGCAGCGCGTGCAAGCGGGCCGCACCGTCGCCGCCGAAGAGGGGGGCGTGACCAGCAGCGTCTGAAGTGGGCTGCTATGGTGCGCCGGCACCTGACGGACCGTCAGGTTTTCCGAGTCCAAATCATGATCCGGGGGGGATGGTGACCCGTCTACGACCCGCGGCGATCGCCGCGCTTTCGTTGGCCTTGATCGCCGCTGCGTGCAGCGGCCGAAGCTCGAGCTCGTCGACCACGACCGCGGCGCCCACCACGGCGGCACCGGCAGCGTCGAGCACGACGGCGGCCGCGGCCACCCCCGGGCCGGGCGACTTCGGCACCCTCAAGGCGGTGTGCGGGCCGGGCAACGCCTCCGGTGCGACCGACAAGGGCGTCACCGACACCGGCATCCGTGTGGCCACCATGGCCGACCCCGGCAACACGGCGGTGCCCGGGCTCGACATCGAGCTCTTCCAGACATCGCAGGCGTTCGTCGACTGGTGCAACGCCGCGGGTGGCATCCTCGGGCGCAAGCTCACCTTGGACAAACGCGACTCGGCCCTGTTCAACGTCGCCGCCCAGATGGTCGCCTCGTGCCAGCAGCCCGACTTCCTGCTGGTCGGCAACGGCGAGGCGTTCGACGCCACCGGCCTCCAGCAGCGACTGAGCTGCGGACTGCCTGAGATCCCCGCCTACGACGTCTCGGCCGCGGCCGGGGCGTCTTCGTCGACGGTCCAGCCGCTGCCCACGCCCGACTCGGAGAGCACCATCGCAGGCATGCTCAAGGCCCTGAAGGCCTACGACCCGGCGTCGGCCAACTACTACGGCCTGCTCAACAGCAACCAGCAGTCGGTCAAGGACTCGGGCAACCGCGACAAGGCGGCCGCCCTCCTGCTCGGCTACAAGTCGGTCTTCTACCAGGAGATCCCGCCGCTGGTCACCAACTGGCGGCCCTACGCGCAGGCCATCCAGGCGGCGGGCGTGCAGGTGCTCGGCATCCAGGCCCAGGCCAACCAGGACACCGCGTTGTTCAAGGCCTTCGCCGACATCGGCTACTTCCCGAAGTGGGTCGTGCTCAACACCAACAACTACGACCCGGTGATGGTGCAGGAGGGTGGGACCAACCTCGACAAGTTCGGGGGCGGGGTCATCATCAGCGGCCGCTTCGCCCCGTTCGAGTACGCCCAGGCCCACCCGACCCAGTACCCGGCGACGGTCCAGTTCGTCAACATCATCAAGCAGTACCAGAACGTGCCCCCGAAGGCGCTCGGCGTCAACTCCTGGTCGGCGTGGCTGCTGTTCGCGGAGGCCGCCAAGAGCTGCGGGTCGAACCTCACTCGCAACTGCGTCATGGCGTACGCCGCGGGGAGCAAGAACTGGACCGGCGGGGGGCTCCACGACGTGGAGAACCCAGCCAACGCCAAGGGCGACACCTCGCCCTGCTTTGTGATCATCAAGGCGACCTCGGACGGCACCTGGCCGCTCCAGCCGCAGATCACCAAGCCGAACCAGGGCATCTTCAACTGCGACCCGGGCAACATCATCAAGCTTCCCGGCTTCCCGCAGAGCTGACGGGTAGGCCCGTCCCAGCACTACCGGTGGCTGGTCCGTGCGTGAGCTCATCAACTTCGGGTTCAGCGGCCTGACCACGGCGGCGATCTACGCGATCGCCGCCAGCGGGCTCGTGCTCACGTACACGACGACCGGCGTCTTCAACTTCTCCCACGGGGCGATGGGCATGTTCGCCGCGTTCACCTACTGGGAGATGCGGTTCGGCTGGCACTGGCCAGCGCCCGTGGCGCTGGTGGTCTGCCTGCTCGTCCTCGCGCCGCTGTTCGGGGCCATCCTCGAAGTCGGCATCATGCGCCGCTTGGAAGGCACCTCCGACGTCACCAAGCTGGTCGTCACGATCAGCCTGCTGCTCGGTCTGTTCGGCTTGGCCAACTGGGTGTGGAACCCCGCCAAGGACCGCCCGTCGCGCGAGTTCTTCCAGGGCCGTTTCATCAAGATCATCGGGGTCCGGCTCTCATACCACGAGCTGACCGTCCTCGGCGTTGCCTTGGTGGTCGCTATCGGGCTCCGATTACTCCTCTACCGGACCCGCATCGGTGTGTCGATGCGGGCGTGCGTCGACGACCGGTCACTCGCCACGCTCAACGGGGCCCGCCCCGCCCGCATCGCCATGCTCTCCTGGGCGATCGGCGTGGGGCTGGCCGCGATCTCGGGTGTGCTCATTGCCCCGACGCTGGAGCTCTCGCAGTACAACCTGACCCTGCTCATCATCGACGCCTACGCCGCGGCGATGATCGGCCGGCTGCGGAGCCTCCCGATGACGTTTGTCGGCGCACTGATCCTCGGGCTCGCCAACGACTACGCGCTCGGCTACATCAACCATATCCACACGGCCCAGCAGTACATCTCGACGTTCATCCCGTCGATCCCAGTCATCGCC
>DATGGF010000393.1:0-5451 GCA_035308625.1 Acidimicrobiales bacterium
GAGCAAGGTGGCCACGTCGTCGTTGCCCACCACGTCCTCGAGCGCAGCCAGCCCGTGCGTGTAACTGCCCACCGAGCAGTTGCCGTGGTCCCGGGGCGCGGTGCTGAACGTGTGGTCGGTGGCCCGCACCCAGAACACGCAGCCGGCCGGCACCCGGCCCTGGCGGCCGTCGGCGGCCGGCTCGGACATGGGCTCGTCGAAGGCGGCAACGTCGTCCGGCGCCTCGCGCTCGAACGAGATGGCGATCGGGGGCACGGCCAAGTGCAGCGACGAGGTCAGTGCCTCGGCCAGCCTCCGTGTTTCGGCGACATCGGACATGATCGGGGATCCTAGACAGCGGCCCGCACGGCCGACCATGTGACCACGCAGGTGTTTACCCGGGCACGAAGCTCAGGCGGACGGTTCGCTGCGGGTTGTCGGCGTTGGTGTCGACGAGGACGATGCTCTGCCACGTCCCCAGAGCGAGCCGGCCGTCGACCACGGGGACGACCAAAGAGGGCGACACCAGGACCGGCACCACGTGGTCGGCCCCGTGCCCTGGCGTGCCGTGACGGTGCCCGTAGGCACCCGGGCGGGGCAACACCCGGGAGAGGCATTCGATCAGGTCGGCCTCCGATCCCGAGCCCGTCTCCATCAGGGCCAGGCCGGCGGTGGCGTGGGGGGCGAACACCGAGCACAGCCCACTGCCGCGCCCGGCGCAGAAGCTCTCCACCGCGCCGGTGAGATCCGTCACTTCGCGCCCGGTGGTGTCGAGGTGCACCAGCTCGGTGTCCACCGCGGCCTGCCTCGGTTCCCGCTCAGTCCCGGCCGGCCGAGGCCAGCAGCGCGGTGATGAAGTCGCGGTCGGAAAGAAGCGGCATGTCGGCCAGGAACATCTTCCCGTAGCGCTCGAAGTACATGAGCTGCTTGCCCAACAGGAAGGTGCCCCGGTCGAAGTCGGACGACACCCCCCCACCGGCCTCGGCGGCCCGGCGCAGCCGGCGTTGCGCCCGCACCCGTCCGAGGACGTCGCGCAGGCGGCGCCGATGGGCATCGGCGCCCCGCGCCTTGGCCAGCTGGGCCTGCGGGGCGGTGATGATGTCGGCCAGGCTCACCTCGCCGAAGGGCCGCAACAGCACCGGCTCGATGATGCTGCGGACGAAGACGCCCAGTTGCTCGTCGTCGAGGCCCAGCGCGTCGCGCATGGCCCCGCCGTAGGTGCGCACCAGGTGTGCCGAGATGTCGTCCCAAGCCGACTCGTCGCCCAGCACGGCCTCGAACAGCCGCACCACGAAACGGTGCGTCTCGTGGTCGAGGCGGCCCACGATCCCCCAGTCGAGGACGCCCACCCGGCCCTCGGGCAACAGCAGCAGATTCCCGGCATGGACGTCGCCGTGGAAGGCGCCCCATCGGACCATCATGAGGAGGAAGCCCTGGACCACCTGGGCCACGAGCGGCGCCGGGTCGATGCCGTAGTCGGCCGCGGCGGCCAGGTCGTCGATGGGCATGCCGGTGAGGAACTCCATGGTGAGCACGTTCGGCCCGCTGAGATCGTGGTGCACTTCGGGCACCACGATCACCGGCAGGTCGACCTCGGCCAGCAGGCGGCGGAAGTGCGTCATGGCCCGGGCTTCGTTGCGCAGGTCGAGCTCTTCGCCGATCTGCTCGCGGAAGCCGTCGACCATCTGGAGCAGCGATCCGGCCGTCTGGTCGCCCGTCTGGCGGGCGACGAGCTCCAGCATGGGCTGGAGCAGGTCGAGGTCGGTGGCCACCAACCGGTCGATGCCGGGGCGGAGCACCTTCACCGCCACCAGCCGCCCGTCGGCCAGCCGCGCCCGGTGCACCACGGCGATCGACGCCCGTCCCACCGGCACGGGGTCGAACTCGGTGAAGGCCTCCGACAGGGCCATGCCCAGGTCGGCCTCGACGACGGCGCGAACCGCCTCGAAGTCGACAGCCGGACCGGTGTCGAGACACGAGCGGAATTCGTCGGCCAGTTCGTCGCCGAAGAGCCCCGGCGCCGAGGCCACCAACTGGCCGAACTTCATGAACGTGCCGCCGAGGTCTTCGAGCGTGCCCCGCAGCGCGGGGCCGAGCGCGGCGACGGGTAACGGGCCGCGGCGCACATAGCGGGCCTGGCGCAGGGCCAGCACCCCGAAGCGCCGGGTGACGACCCAGCCGATGGACCGGCCTCGGTGCAGCAGCTGCCAGCGGGTGGGCCGGGGCAGCCGGCGGGGGAACGCCCGGGGCACGGCCTCCGCCAGGCCGTCGCCCGTAGGCGCGTCGGTCACCCCTCGGAACCGGGCAGCGCCGCCTCCACGGCGGCAACGAGCCCCGCGTCCTCGGGCTCGACCCCGGGACGGAAGCGTCCGATCACGTCACCGTCCGCCGACACCAGGAACTTCTCGAAGTTCCACTGGATGTCGCCGGCTTGCCCGTCGGCGTCCTCGGTGGCCGTGAGCACGTCGTAGAGCGGATGGCGCCCGGGGCCGTTCACTTCGATCTTCTCGAACAGCGGGAACGTGACCCCGTAGTTCACCGAACAGAACTCGGCGATCTCCCCGGGCGTGCCCGGCTCCTGCTCGAGGAACTGGTTGCAGGGGAAGCCGAGCACGCTGAACCCGCGCTCGCCGTAGGTGTCCTGGAGCCGCTGCAACCCGGCGTACTGCGGTGTGAGGCCGCACTTGGAGGCGACGTTCACGAGCAGCAGGGCCTTGCCCTTCTGCTGGGCGAGCGACGACGGCTCCCCTTGCAATGTGTGGATGGGGATGTCGTAGACCGACCCGCTGCTGCTCGCCATGGTGTCCTCCTGTGTCGATGCTGCGACCCTACCTGCCACGGCCCGC
Source organism: Acidimicrobiales bacterium (assembly GCA_035308625.1). GTDB lineage: Bacteria > Actinomycetota > Acidimicrobiia > Acidimicrobiales > UBA8190 > DATGGF01. The sequence continues at coordinate 2,826 of DATGGF010000393.1, forward strand.
CACGCCACCTCGTCGAGGTCCTCCAATGAGCCGAGCACCACGTCCGCCTCTTCGAAGCCGGAAGGCACGACGCCCGGCGGGAGGCCGCCGTCGCCGGGGGCACGCTCGGGCACGGCTATGCAGCGCATCCCTGCCGCCCGCGCCGCGCGCACCCCGGCCGGCGCGTCCTCGAAGACGACGCATCTCCCGGCCGCGGCGCCCAGGGCCGACGCGGTGGAGAGGAAGATGGCCGGGTCGGGCTTGCCGGCCACCTCGAATTCGGCCGACCGGACGACGTCGAACACGTCGCCGAGGCCGAAGCGCCCGAGGACGACCTCGATCAGGCGCAGCGGTGACGAGGAGGCGAGGGCCAGTGCGGGCACCCGCTGCCGGCAGAAGGCGAGCGCGTGGCGCGCGCCGGGCAGCAGGTCCGCCTCCCGCGCCAGCAAGCCGGCCATGGCCTCGACCACCTCGGCCGCCACCACCTCGGGCGCGGGCCCGGTCCACGGGTGCCGCGCGTGCCAGTGCCGGGCCACCTCCTCCACGAACATTCCCTTGGTGGTGCGGCACAGTTCGTCGGACAGGGCCACGCCGTAGCGACCGAAGACGTCGATCTCGGCCCGGTGCCACAGGGGCTCGGAGTCGACGAGCAGCCCGTCCATGTCGAAGACGGCGGCCTTGAACGGCGCCGGCGCTCGGTGCATGTCTCCCCTGTCCGACCGTGCCCATTACCAGAGCCCATGAACAGAAGGGCCCTTGGCCCAGGCCCGGGTCCGTCGGGCCACGCTACCGGGGCGCCCCGCCGAGGCCGCGAGGTAACGCCTTGGTGAACACCGGTGGGGCACCGGCCGTAGCCTTCGTGGACGGGGCGCCGTGCCCCGGGATGCCGAGGGGGCGTACATGGGCGGACGACCAGCGCGGCACACGAGGCGAGAGGTTCGGCGGGCGCACGAGCCGGCAATCGGCGGCGGGTATTGACCGGTCCGGTGTCCTTCGAGGAGCGGGTCGAAGCGGCCGACGAAAACGGCCTCCATGCTGCCTTCGTCACGCACGGAGGCGAGCTGCTCGGGTTCGCCCGCCGGTCCCTCGGTGACGTGTCGGCGGCCGAGGAAGTGGTGCAGGAGACGTTCATCCGCGCCTGGCGCGCCCGCGACCGTTTCGACCCGTCGCTGGGCACGTTGCGCACCTGGCTCTTCGCCATCGCCCGGCGGCTGGTCATCGACCACGCCCGGGCCCGGGCCCTGCGCCAGGCCGATCCGCTGCCCGACGAGCTCCCTCTGGAGGACGGGGTCGAGCGGGCCATGCTCGGCTGGCAGGTGGAGGAGGCCATCCGCCGCCTGCGGCCCGAGCACCGCCAGGTGTTGATCGAGACCTATTACCGGGCCCGGCCCGGGCGCGAGGTGGCAGCCGACCTCGGCATCCCCGAGGGCACGGTGCGGAGCCGGCTCTTCTACGCGCTGCAGTCGCTGCGCCTGACCCTGGAGGAGATGGGATGGGACGGCTGACGCCGGCGAACTGCGAGCACTGGCGCGGCCTGCTCGCCCTGGAGGTCGTGGGCCAGCTCGACGCCGGCGACCGCATCGCCCTCGACGCCCACGTCGAAGGGTGTGCCGAGTGTCGCGACGAGCGCGCCCAGCTCGCCGCGTTGGGACCGATGCTGTCAGCCGCCGACCCCCACCCCGAGGAGGCGGGCGAGCTGCCGACGCATCTGCACGAAGCGGTGGTGACCCGCCTGCGCGCCGATGCCCGACGCGAGCGCAAGCGCGAGCGAGTCCGCGCCTTCAACTTCGTGGCCGCCGCCGCCGCCGTGGTCGCCGCCCTGGTGCTGATCGGGCTCCAGCCCTGGCAGGGCCCGGCGGGCCACACCGTCGCCCTGTCCGGCACACCCGGCGTGCGGGCCACCGTGACCCTGGTGCCCGAGGCGTGGGGGACGAAGCTCGAGCTCCAGGAGTCGGGGCAACCCGGTGGCGAGGTGCTGACCGTGTCCATGCGCAGCAGCTCGGGGCGCTGGTGGCAGGCCGGCACGTATCGCACCGTGGCCGGCCACGTCGTGCGGGTGGATCTGGCCTGTGCCGTGCCCGAGTCCTCCGTCTACGCCGTGTTCGTCCGGGATTCGGCCGGCCGCACGGTGCTCCGGGCCGAGCCCGCCTGACGGGCCTCGGCGCCCGGCCCGGCCACCACTCCCGGTCACCGAATCGCCGGGCCGGAGCGTCCCGATCGCCGGGTTGAAACGACCAGGTGGAAGGCCCAATTCGCCCACCCTGGGTGACAACCACCCGGGCTCCCGACCAGCCGCCAACGGCCTAAAGGCGCAGGTTTGTCCTGAAATTGGGAATGAAAAGGACCTCGGGACGGTCAAGTGACCCGGCCTCCTGCCGATGCCATGACGCATGCGGAGAGTGGTGGAGGCGGGGTCTTCCCGGCGGAAGGGCAAGGCCACCCTGGGTGGGCTTTTCGTGCTGACTGCGGCCGTGGCCGGGCTGCTGGCCTCGGGGGTCCCGAGTGCCAAGCCGAGCTTCGGGGTCACGAGCGCGGACCGTCCCACGGTGCCGGCGCCCACCACCACGACGACCGCACCCCCGGCGCCCACCACCACGACGACCGCACCCCCGGCGCCCACCACCACGACGACCGCACCTCCGGCCCC
>DATGGF010000394.1:0-1836 GCA_035308625.1 Acidimicrobiales bacterium
CCGCTACAAGGTGATCCGCGGGGCGCTCGACGCCGCCGGCGTGCGCGAGCGCAACCAGGCCCGGTCCCGCTACGGCGCCAAGAAGGAGTCCTGAGGTGCCCCGCAACGGTCCCGCCACCCGCCGCGACCTCGCCCCCGACCCGGTCTACCGGTCGGTGCTCGTCACCCAGGTGGTGAACAAGATCCTCTCCCGGGGCAAGCGGACCCTGGCCGAGCGCATCGTGTACGGGGCGCTCGACACGGTGAAGGAGCGCACCGGGGGCGACCCGGTGACCATCTTGAAGAAGGCGGTGGAGAACACCCGTCCCGAGCTCGAGGTGAAGAGCCGGCGGGTGGGTGGCGCCACCTACCAGGTCCCGGTGGACGTCCGCCCCCGCCGGGCCACGACCCTGGCCATCCGCTGGCTGGTCGGGTTCTCGCGTCAGCGCCGCGAGAAGACCATGGCCGAGCGGCTGGCCAACGAGGTCCTCGACGCGGCCAACGGCACGGGGGCGAGCGTCAAGCGCCGCGAGGACATGCACAAGATGGCCGAGTCCAACAAGGCCTTCGCCCACTACCGCTGGTAGGACGGCGATGGGGCTGACCGCCGCCCCGCCCCCGCCCCCGGCCGGCGCCCGGGCCGTTCCCGGGCCCGAAGATCGACGAAGAGACACACACCATGGCTGACGCACGTCCCATCCGCGAATTCCCGCTGGCCCGGACCCGCAACATCGGGATCATGGCCCACATCGACGCGGGCAAGACCACGACGACCGAGCGGATCCTCTACTACACCGGCAAGAACTACAAGATCGGTGAGGTCCACGAAGGCGCCGCCACCATGGACTGGATGGTCCAGGAGCAGGAGCGGGGCATCACCATCACGTCGGCGGCCACGACGTGCAAGTGGCGCGACTGCTGGATCAACATCATCGACACCCCCGGCCACGTCGACTTCACGGTGGAGGTAGAGCGGTCGCTGCGTGTCCTCGACGGCGCCGTGGCCGTGTTCGACGCGGTGGCCGGCGTCGAGCCCCAGACCGAGACGGTGTGGCGCCAGGCCAACAAGTACGCCGTTCCCCGCATCTGCTTCGTCAACAAGATGGACCGCATCGGCGCCGACTTCCCCCGTGCCGTGTCGATGATCCGGGACCGGCTCGACGCCAACCCGGCCGTCGTCCAGTTGCCCATCGGGGTCGAGGGTGGCTACCAGGGTGTCGTCGACCTGCTCCGTATGGAAGCGCTGTTGTGGGACGACGACATGGGCGAGAAGTGGCGCACCGAGGCCATCCCGGCCGACATGGCCGACGAGGCTGAGACGGCCCGTCACGACCTGGTAGACGTCCTCTCCAACTACGACGACACGATCATGGAGCGCTACGTCGGCGACGAGGAGATCACCGAGGACGACCTGCGCCGGGCCCTGCGCCGCGCCACCATCGCCAGCCAGATCGTGCCCGTGCTGTGCGGCTCGGCCTTCAAGAACAAGGCCGTGCAGCCCATGCTCGACGCCGTGGTCGACTTCCTGCCCAGCCCCCTCGAGGTGCCCGCGGCCATCGGCACCACCTCCTCGGGTGAGGAGGTCGAGCGCAAGGCCGACGACGCCGAGCCCTTTGCCGCCCTCGCCTTCAAGATCATGACCGACCCCTACGTGGGCAAGCTGACCTACCTGCGGGTCTACTCCGGCACCCTCTCCAAGGGATCCAGCATCCAGAACATCACCAAGGACCGCAAGGAGCGCGTCGGGCGGATCCTCCAGATGCACGCCAACCACCGCGAGGACAAAGACGCCGTCTTCACTGGCGACATCGTCGCGATCGTCGGTCTCAAGCACACCACCACAGGCGACACGCTCTG
>DATGGF010000395.1:0-6085 GCA_035308625.1 Acidimicrobiales bacterium
GTTGGTGGGAATTGGGGTATACGGCGCGAATACGCCTGGGGGAAGCCTCACCAGAGTGTGGACGTTGCAGTCTGCCAGGAGACGTTCTTTGATCCGGGCTCCGGCGCCGTCACCGAAGAGAACGCCGTTGGGCACAACGATTCCGCACCGTCCACCTGGGCGCAGGATGCGCTGAACGAGCTGTAGGAAGAGCCACGCAGTTTCAGCAGTCCTCGTCGCCTCTGGAAAGTTCGACTGAATGCCCTTCTCCTCTTCTCCGCCGAAAGGCGGATTCGTAAGGACCACATCCACCCGATCCACGTTGCGGATGTCGGTAACCGGGCGTCCGAGCGCATTATCACGAGCGATGTGGGGTTGCTGGACCTCGTGTAGCAGAAGGTTCATCATCGCGAGCAGGTATGGAAGTGGCTTCTTCTCGATGCCCCGCACGTCTGAGTCGAGGTTCCGAAGCTCCTCGACACTGCGCACGTGTGGACGCATGTGTTCGAGCGTCTCGACCAAGAAGCCTCCCGTTCCGCACGCGGGATCGAGGACGGTTTCGCCGAGCTGAGGGTCTATCTGCTGGACCATGAAACGGATGACGGGCCGCGGCGTATAGAACTCTCCGGAGTCGCCGGCAGCGTCGCGCATCTCCCTCAGCATCGACTCGTAGAAGTGGGCCATCGTATGGATGTCATCGCTGGAGGCGAAGTTCACCTCGTTGACTTTGTTGACGACGTCCCGCAACAGGTATCCGGAGAGCATCCGGTTGTAGGTCTCCTTGAAGACTGCCGCAATGACGTCCCTTGGGTCATCCTGACCGACGCCCTGCAACTCGCGCAGGTACGGAAGAAGCTTCTCGTTGACGAACGTCAGCAGCTCCTCGCCCGTGCTTCCGTTGACCGGGTCGGCAGCCCAGTCACGCCACCGGTACGGCGCTTCGATGGCTGGGCGGAACTTCCGATCGGTCACTTCTCGCCGCTCCTCCAGGCCGTCGTACGCTTTCAGGAACAGCACCCACGCCAACTGTGGGATCCGGTCGAGATCCCCATTGAGGCCGGCGTCTTTCCGCATCGTGTCACGCGCGGTCTTGATGACCGCCGACAGCTTCGCCTGGGGACTCGTCGGAACAGGCTTGGTGCGCTTGGGCATTTGGCTACTCCTGATGGGATAGGACGTCGCGCCAGAAGGCGCGTATGAGGGTCATGGCATCGTTCATTGTCTCGGCGCTGACATCCAGGTCGACCGCGAGGTCGGCGTAGCGGGGCGCCCAGTCGGTAGGAGGGTCGGGCAGCTCGGCAGGCAGCGGATGGGTGGCCCGGGTCGCGAAGACGTGGTCGGTTGCGTCGAGCAGCGGTTTGCTCGGTTCCAGGCCGTCATCGATGAGGAGCACGAGATCAGCGAGGTCTCTGGTCCTCGTGTTCGGCCGTGTTCCGTAGGTGCGCGTCAGAGCGTGGAGCTTCTCAGCGAAGTGCTGGGCACGGTCGACGACCTCGACTTCGCTCGGTTCGATGCCGGCGAAAACGAGAGAGCTTGGGAAACGGATTCGCTCAGTACGGGTGATCTCATCCGGCCGGACGACGACGTCGATCCTGACAGCGGCGAACTGACGGCCGGCGAGACCGCAGTCGACCGCAACCTTCCAACCAGGTCGACCAGCTTCGTCCGCTTGGAGGTTCCGAGCCTCACCCACGGTGAACCGGAAGCGGTCGTGAGAGGGGTCTGCGGACAGCGGCTTGGCCAGAGCGCCCCGAACATCGTCGCCGGTTTCGATGTCATGGCGGACTGCGAGATCGAGATCTCGGGTAGCTCGGGCACGATCCTGCCACCGGACTTCGAGAGCCATGCCTCCTTTGAGGATCCATCGCCCGGGATCGCCCTGTTCGAGGCGCGCGAGCACCCGCTCGAACACGACCCGACGACGGAGCCGGCCCAGGTCGATGCCAGCGTCTCGCGATCGACTCGCCAGGCGCGTCTCGAGAGCGGCCCGGAACGCGGCGTCGGTCGCGTAGCTCATGCGGGCGCGGTCATTCGCAGCGCTTGATCGAGTCGCCGCTGGGCACGTGGACCTAGTCCCTGTGCTCGATGGAGGAGTGCCTGTTCCAGGGTTGGGTCAACAGCGAACGCATCGGTCACTGCGCTCGCCACCTGATCGAGGTCGAGGTTCGAAGATGCCACGTCGAGGAGGGTCCGCAGTGGGCTCGTGATGCGAAAGCCCTCGTGCTCCCACACGTCGCGGTCATCGATCACACCGCGATGAAGGACCACGCCCGGCGCGGTGGAACGGAAGTTGGGCGGGACGGTTAGGTGCACGGAGGACGGATTGGCTTCCCCCAGCCCGTGCACAGCGAGGGCCGTGTCGTGGGAGACGACGGCCCGGCCGCGGGCCCAGAGTGACCAGCGGACTAGGTCGTCGTGCGGGCCGATGGGCCACTCCGGAAGCCGGAAGAGCCCTCGCTCGACCCTCAGCCAGTTGCCGTGGTCGGCATGGAACTTCTGGGCCTGGTAGGAGTATCCGAGGTCAAGAGCCTGAGCCGCGCTGAAGTACCCGGACTGGGTGGCAACCAGGGCAGCGAGGCGTCGTCGAAGGTCCTGACGATCTACAGGCACCCCGTAATCCTACACGAAAACTTTAGTTTTGCGTCACATCAGGAGGCGTAGAGGAGCTCCTCCAGCCGCTCGACCGCCTCCTGCAGTTCCTTCCGGCCGCCGAACCGGGCGGCGATCTCGATCGGACTGCCGTAGCGGTCGAGGGGAGGGACCTCCAAGACGCGTAGGTCGTCCAGCTGGGAGATTCCGTGTTCGGCGTACTTGTCGAGGAGGTCGCTGAGCACGGCCCGGGCTTCCGGCGAGAACGATTCCAAGAACTCCGCCTGCCGGGTCCGCAGTCGGCCGGTTCGCTCTCGGCGGGTGATGGCGTCGCCATTCCAGGCCACGTGAACCAGCAGGTCCAACGGATCCAGGTCGCCCAGACCGAGCCGCTCGGCCGCCTCACCGAGGTCGATACCCCGAGCGAGCAGCGCTTCTGCGACCTCGGGCCGCCCGGGGGGCGTCGACCATGCAAAGCGCAGCTCGGAGGGGGTCGGGTAGAGCCTCCGGACGGCGTCAGCGAGGTAGTCGCTGTACTCCGCGAGGTGCAAGCGACCCGTTTCCGGATCAGGCAGGTAGATCCCCTCGGCGACGACGAACGCCACGCCATCGTCCACGTAGAACTTGCGGGAGGCTTCGTCTTCTACATCCTCCGGGTCAGCTGCTGCTTCGCCCTCTGGCCCAGCCTCGCCGTACTCAGGTTCAGGCTCGGCCACCTCTGGCTCGTTGACGATGTCGCCCTGCTCGTCGACCTCCTCGATGACCGGTGGAGCTTCGGGAGGCCCGTCGAACTCCGGGTCCTCGAATAGTGCGGTCGCTCCGGAGTAGTCGATGATCTCGAACGTCAACTTGTCGTCATCGGGGTACAGCCGCGTTCCCCGGCCGATGATCTGCTTGAACTCGACCATCGATCCGATCGGCTTGAACAGCACGATGTTGCGTACCGTTGGCAGGTCGACTCCGGTCGAGAGCAGCTGCGACGTGGTCGCGATGACGGGCGTCTCACGCTCAGGGTCGGCGAAGTCGCCAAGGTGCTCCCGCCCAACGTCGCCCTCGTCCGAAACGATCCGTACGGCGTAGTTCGGGTATTGGCGGGCCAGATCGAGATTTGCATTGTTGAGCGACTGGCGCATCTGGTCGGCGTGCTCGGAGTCGACACAGAAGACGATCGTCTTGGCCATCCGGTCGGTGCGTTTCAGGTAATGCGTGAGGTGCCGAGCCGCCTCGTCCGTGCGGATGAGCAGAGACACGACGCGTTCGAAGTGCTTGGTCTCGTAGACGCCCTCGGGGATCTCCCGGCCGAAGCGGTCCAGTTGACCGGGCGACGGCGACCAACCCATGGCATCGGGACTCAGCACAACTCGCCGCACTCGGTACGGGGCCAGGAACCCGTCCTCGATGCCTTGAGCGAGCGAGTAGGTGTAGATGGGATCGCCGAAGTAGCGGTACGTGTCCCGGTTCTCCTCGCGCAATGGCGTAGCCGTCATACCGAGCTGAACCGCCGGCGAAAAGTGTTCGAGGATGGCTCTCCAGGTCGACTCGTCCCGCGCGCTGCCCCGATGGCACTCGTCGACGATGACGAGGTCGAAGTAGTCCGGCGGGTAGTCGCGGAACACGCCGAGGTCGTCACCCGAATCGGCCAGTGACTGATAGAGGGCGAAGTAGATCTCGCGGCCCGTCTTGGCCGCGCCCTGGATCTTCCATATCGCGTCACCGAAGACTGGCTTGAACTCCCGCGAGATCGGCTGGTCGACGAGGATGTTCCTGTCGGCGAGATACAGAAAGCGCGGTCTGCGGCCCTCGCGCCACCGGCTCTGCCAGAGCTTCCACACGATCTGTAGCGCCACGAAGGTCTTGCCCGTACCGGTCGCCAGGGTGAGCAGGACCCGATCACGCTGCTCGTTGAGGATCGCCTCCAGCGCGGCGTCGATTGCAACCTGCTGGTAGTACCGCGGCTCTTTCACCCGGCCATCCGGCAACCGGAGGTCGCGGTTGAACGGCAGGAGAGCCGTCTCGGCGGCGACCTCCTCGACGATTCCCTTCCACGCTTGGAATCGCTGCCACATCTCCTCGGGTGACGGAAAAGAATCGAGGTTGGTCTCACGACCGGTGTCGTAGTCGTGCTCGACGATCCCCTTGCCGTTGGTCGAGTACGCCAATGGAAGGTGCAGCATCTCCGCGTAGCGCTTGCCCTGTTGGAGACCGTCGCCTGGAAGCTTGTGCTCCCGCTTCGCTTCCACGACGGCCACCGGGAGACCCGATCGGTACTCGAGGACGTAGTCGGCGCGGAGCGGCTCGTCGCGCTTGTGGTCCCGACGGCGCTTGCCACGTCGCGGGATCGGGACGATCTTTCCGTCGGTCACCCGGTACTGCTCGACGAAACGGTCCTTCCAGCCAGCGGCTTCGAGGCGCGGGACGACGTAGTCACGACACGTGTCCTTCTCAAGCGGTCCGAGCATCGGAGTCACGGTACTTGCGACCCCTTGCGCCCTGTCGGAGGTCGGCATGCTCGCACGGTCAGCCGCACGGTCACACTCGCGGAAGCCGTGCGGGTCGATGCCTGTACCGGCGATACAGGGTCTGCCACGGCATGCCGGTGAGAGGTGCGATCGCCCGCCAGGTGTAGGGCTTCGGCTGTTTGGAAATGGCGGCCCAGACTGCCTGGTGGAACGCCAGCTCCGCCTGGCGACGAGCGGCGGCCAGGGCCTCCAGGCGCTCAAGCGTGTCGCCGCTGGCCTGTGCAGCCAGGCCCCAGCGGACCATCGCATTGACTGCCACGCCGGCTTCTTCGGCGAGAAGAGCCGTCTGGCGCTCCATCGCGAAGGCGCTCGTCACGCTAGCGAGCCTATCCCGTGTTGTTTCGAATCCGCGACAGATTCTCCAAATTCGGCCCAAAACCCCTTGTTTAAGGGGTGCACGCGTTCGAAGCGGCCTCGCTGGGCGCCAGCGATCAGCTTCCACCGATCGAGAGGAGACCTCCCCACGGTGAACCCACCCTCCACCGCCCCAACCACCCCACCCCTCGCGCACGGGCCGTTGGCCCGGTTCCTTCAGGACCCGACCGCGGCTCTCCACCACCTGGTCCACTGGCTGGGCCATATCGCGTTGACGTTCGCCGCGCACTATGTCCCGATGCTGATCGGGCTGGCGGCTGCCGTGGCCCTTACCAGGGCCATCATCGTCCGCTGGCACTCCCGTCGAGGAGCCGCTGGCTCGGCCAGCTACCTGGAGGTGCTCCCGCCGCCAAGCGTGGAGCCGCACGGCACCGAAGTCTTCTGGGCCAACGTCCACCCGCTCCTCAAGCCGAGTTTGCGCGGCGCCCTCGGCGGCCGGCCCCAGGTGGCCTTCGAGATCCGGAGCAGCGGCCACCGCGTCCACTTCGGGTTCTGGGCACCTCCCTCGGCGGTGGCTCACGTCGGTAGGGCGGTCGTCGCTGCCTGGCCGGGTTCGACGGTGGCTCCGTCGGAGACCGAGCCTCCCCTCACGACTGCGGGAACCTGCGTGGGGCGGGAGTTGC